>JBKPPX010000344.1:0-8117 GCA_046733815.1 Thermoproteota archaeon
CAACAAATCCATATTTTTCAGCATCTGTAGGGGTTAGATGCTTTGCTGAAAGAGGCCTTAAGACTTTACCTTTCATCTCTGTCTCTTCTTCTATTATATCTAAAGCACGTTTATTCTGACTCATAGGCCTTTGAAATAGAACCTCGCCAGTAACGACAAAATCTGCTCCTATTTTTTCCATATACTCTTTTGCAGTTTTATACATCATTGCTCTACAATCAATACACGGATTCATTCCAGAGCCATATCCATATTTGGGATGCTTCAGCATTTTTAGGTACTCGTCACCATAATATACGGCATTCAAGTGTATGCCTAATTCCGAGGCAACTTCTTTAACTCTATGACCACAACCCTTTCCACAATCAAAATCACAAAACGGAGTCTTGATAGCAACTGCCTGAACTTCAATGCCTTGCTCTAACATCATCCGAACCGCTAAACTACTGTCTAAACCACCGGATAGTAATGCCACTGCCTTTATCTTCTTGTTTTCCCTGGATTCTTTTGAGTTTTCTACAGTATTACTTGACACTGTTATCTTGAGATTATTCTGCTATTATTAAATTTAGTTCTTAAAGCGAATATATTTATTGCCGCCGCTAATTACGATAAAAAGATGCCAGCTGAGGGAATTGTAAACTTCGATTTATATGCTTGGCTTGCTGTAGGATTCTTTATTATTGGTCTATTTACCGCAATGGTTTATGAAAAGTCAAGTTCGAAGATAAAACACTTTAGAACACAAGAGCAGCAGCAAAAACGCCAAGAAGTGGGATCATCATCTGACATTAAAAGAGACTAACTCTGAATATTTAGTTAGCGAAAAGTTTCTAAAAGAAGGTTTCAAGGAACTAACTTTAATTCAGAAAAAAGCAATACCAGTTATTTCAAGAAAAGTTAACTGCCTATTAGTTGCTCCAACTGGTTCTGGCAAAACAGAGGCGGCTGTTCTACCAATATTTACACAATTATCCAATCACAAGCTGTATCAGAGGGGAAAAATCAAAGCAATCTATATCACTCCATTACGTGCATTGAATAATGATGTACTTCGAAGAATCATCAAATATGCCAAGTCTGAGAACCTTCGAGTACAAATACGACATAGCGATACAACTATAAGCGAAAGGAGAAAAATTGTTGAAGACCCACCTCAAGTATTGATCACAACTCCTGAATCACTTGCAGTGGTTCTGACAAGCAATAAAATGCTTATGGCATTAGATAGTTTGGAATGGGTTATAATTGATGAAGCGCACGAACTTGTATCAAATGAAAGGGGCTCACATTTATCTATTAGCCTCGAAAGATTACAGGCCGCAAGTCTTCTACCTGTTATAAGGATCGGTCTATCAGCAACAGTTGGTAATTTAAAAGAGGCTGCGAGATTTATTTCAGGAGCCAATAGAAAATGTGCGATTCTTACAGATAATTCTGTGAGGATCTACGACATAGATGTAAAGTTTATAAAAGGTACTCTTAACACAGTCGCTGATTTTATACTCAACTATATAAAACACAGTAAAGTCCAAGGTTCTGTTCTCCTGTTTACTAATACAAGAGACGAGGCAGAATATATTGGTACTATTCTGAAAAATCAAAACTATATCGACGTAGATGTTCATCATGGCTCTTTGTCAAAGGATATGAGAGAAGAGACTGAGATTAGGCTAAGAGAGGGGTCGGCTGGCATTGTTGTATGTACTTCGTCATTAGAACTTGGTTTAGATATCGGCTCTGTAGAATTGGTGGTACATTATGGTTCACCCAGACAAGTATCGAAATTAATGCAGAGAATTGGTCGTAGTAGGCATAGACAGAGAACCTCTGCAAAGGGATTGATAGTGACTAACATTCCAGATGATGAAATAGAGGCTCTTGCAATCATTCGTAGAATGAAAAAAGGTTCAATAGAAGAACAGTTGATGCACACAGGCGCTTTCGATGTCTTGGCTCACCATCTGGTCGGATTAGCCATGCAAACAAGAGATGCGATTAGAATGGAAGGTGCTTTTGAATTGGTAACACAGGCGTATCCATTTCGTCTTATTACATTTAATGATCTAAAAGAATGTGTGAATTTACTTGATAGTAATGGTATAATTAGATATAATAGAGAAGACCAAACATATCAGCGCAGGATAAAGGCATACAAGTATTACTTTGAGAATCTTTCTATGATTCCCCATGTTTTAAAATTTGAGGTCATAGATTCGATTAGCAAAAGAAAAATCGGAACTCTGGATCAGCAGTTTGTTGGAGACTATGGAGAGAGAGGAAATGTTTTTGTCCTAAAAGGTTCACAGTGGCGCATTCTTTCAATAGATGAAGGCAGAATGCAAGTGAATGTTGAACCATTACATGGTACTGCAATCAATATTCCTTACTGGGTAGGGGAGATGATTCCTGTAGACTTTAAGACCGCCGAAGAAGTAGGCTTTATCCGTAATCAGGTAGCCATGAACTGCATTAGGATTTCCACATCTATAATTGAAGATAGTATTAAGTCACTAAATGTTATTCCTGATTCTAAAAATATTGTTATAGAAAATTTAATCGCAAGAAATACAGTCGTTATTCACTCTACGTTTGGATCAAAAGTCAATAATACAATAGCTTCGATACTATCCACAGTATTATCGTCGCAGTTGGGACATTTAGTAGAAATTAGATCTGATGCATACAGAATTATGCTCTCTTCTACTGCTAGAATAGGAAAAGATCATGTTGAGCGAATACTTAAAGAAACATGTGATCTTGAAGCCATAATTATTGTTTCCTTTGCTGGCACTCACAACATTAACTGGAAGGTTTGGATGGTGGCAAAAAGATTCGGGATGATAAACAGAGAAGCAATCTATGATAAAAAAGTAGCACGTATTATTTACGATAGGTATGCTAAAACGCCTATAAGCAGAGAATCAATAAGAGAGATTATACATGATAAATATGACATCAGCCAGGCAGGAAAAGTAATACGTGATATACAAAATGACGCAATAAAAATTCATTGGATTGAAACTAATGAATTTTCGGATCTAGCAAAGCCTATTTTAGAACATTCTGGAAAATTCTCTGCTACTCCATTAAGCGTTGAAAAAGGAATAATGGAACTTGTAAAAGAAAGACTTGAAAAGACCAAGCATAGATTGATTTGCATACGATGTGGAAAATGGGAAAGAACTTTTGAAACGAGAGAAAGTCCAGAAAATCTTTCTTGCCCTAAATGCCGATCACGACTGATAACAAGAACTTCTTTGTATGACTATGATCTAGCGAATATTATTGCAAAAAGACTCGCAGGAAACAAGCTTTCAATAGAGGAAAATCATAAATTTGAGCGTGCCTGGAAAGTTTCATCATTAATCAACAATTTTGGCAAGAAAGCAATCCTTGTATTAGCCGGTTATGGGATTGGTGCAGACACTGCCGCACGCATTCTACGTAATTCTATAGACGAGAACGAAGTATACAAAAGCATATACGAAGCAGAAAGACAATACGTAACTACTCGAGGTTTTTGGGATTGATGTGATGTCTTACATTCATAGAGCCAAGTACAAGCTAATCTTTGCAATAGAAAAATGGCTGAATTAGATTACTATTACTTGTGAGAATAATTCAAACCATCAGAATTATCAAATATGTATAGGATATTCTAAAATTACTTTTTTTTCTTTTGTCGAAAATTGTTTATAGACTATTGTAATCTGATATCGTTTTAAACTAAAAATTAAGCCCTCGAAATATGATATAGCGTACAAGTACGCTTGATTCGAATCGCATACTAAATACGTAAAATTGATTCTGTTAGGTTTCAATATAATCATGTCTTCTGGATTCCACTTATAGCTGGTTCATATTTCATAAAAAGTACATCTTATTGCAGATCGATACTTTTTTCTCATAATACATTTCTTTCCCGTTCATTTCTTAAAATGTGATTTTTGAAGTTATCAGCAGAGGTAAGACCTATTAAGAACTTATGATAAACACATGCAAAATATAAAACTCCAGAGCTGGTATCCTATCAGTAAATACAATACCATATTCTTCATTTTCTGTATGACGGGACTTTTATTATTATTCATTGTTCCTAATTCTTGCAATTGCTTTCTTATTAAATGCAGATACTCTTGATATGGCAAATTCTTCGTTTTAATTATCGAGAAGAGATAATAGTACATTCAACAGCGTTGACCTTTTTTATAAAATCTCTTCAGAGTTGGGAATAGCCAATTATTTATTCGTTAATGATACTATATTCAAATAAAGATCAGTATAACCACATTATTATTCAATGATATTACAATAAAGACATCAATTTTAGCATTTTTGATCGAGATAGGATAAATCAGCACGTTATTCATTAAATTCTTCTCACTAACTATATTTTACGGACATCTATCAATACCACTTACGTACCAAACCTATGTATCAAAATGTGTAATATATCGTTTTCAAAGTGAGAGAAAAAAAATCAAAAGTGAAATTACCATACTATTTCTAACCTATCTCTAAGATGGAAGAGTACGGCTTTAGTGTGAGTTCTACTTTTCCTTCTCTTCCATTATTTGATGTGGCACCAATTACCTTTATCCTGTCACCTACCTTCAGATGATTAATAGTAGAGCTATGATGTCGCCAACCTACCAATCGTATCTCGCCCGTGTCATCTCCTAGCAATGTATCAGTCACAGCTACAACTTCTCCGGTCTTAGTGTTGACCTCGGTTACATTAGGTGATTGTAAAACAATAGCCTCTAGGACGAAGGGATTATCAGATAATTGAATGTCCTTTATCTTCGACTCTAAATTCGCAAGTTTTGGAAAAGAGGGATCATCATCTATTATTCTAATATAGGACTCATCTTTAGACAGAGTAAGACTCGAACCAAAGATTCTACTAGGAACACATTCAATTATTGCTTCGGAAGCTATTTCTTCATTCATTAGAATACTATCCACTGTGAGAGTTACAAATTTACCTCCTTTATTTATCGCCAAGCAGTTAACGTTACCTCTTCCACTTTCTCTTCCTATGGAAAGTATCCGCAAAGACATGGCTTCAACTTCCTCTTGTGATCCAAAAAATTCTAAGGATGTTCCCTCGTCACCATGGATTTCAAAATCGCCTTTGCCATATTGCGGATTAGCTTGTTTTATTCTTACTCCAATGAATTTAACCGTTGCACCTGTGTTAAACACCTTTGGAATCCTTTCTTCTTCAACATTCCAAATGACGACGCGTAAGGTTCGAGAACCTTCTTCATTAGAGATTTGCATCTGAAGTGACTTATTTTGTTCACCACGCATATTTGTGAATTCTGAGATTCTCGGATTAGATTTAACCTTTCCAACAATCACAACATTATCCTGTGGTTCTTTGACATCATCAACGCTAGTCAATTTAGAGTCAATATTCGGGATAGCGTTATCTTTATCATCCATTGGTTCAATAACTCCATTAGAGCCCAGATTAATAATTGGCCTTCCGTCTAGTCCTGATTTAACATACCCTTGTGAAATCTTTATTAGGTCCCCTGGTTTTAGCCCGATTTGATCTGGAATATTGGTTTGATTATCCCATAGCTTCAGTTTCACACTTGATTCCTTATCATAAATAATTAAGGTTCGATTCTGAGACTCTTCATTAGTATCCTTTTTTGTGAATTTACGAATAGGATAAATGTTCATTATCCTCGCTGTGACGGTGACATCTTTTGCACCGATGTAAAGATCCTTGATGCCAAATTGTGCTTTCGGAACATTTTCAAAAGAAATACCCAAATCAGCAGCGACCAGGAATAAAGCTCCTTGATCAGTCAAATAACCAGCGCCAATCTTACGCTTCTTCTCGTCAATCATATCTCTAATCTTTTCAGCGCTGACTTCAGGTTTTTGACTCAACAATGCTTCAACCATTTTTTGAAAATCAGCAGACAAACCGAGCAAACCTCCTCCTTATTATTAATATCAATAAATAACTTGCCTATATGTTTTGACAATAACCACTGATAATAAACATAAAAATTAGACATATCTAATAACAGCATACAATTTTGACAGAACAACAACAACATTGCATTTCTGTATATGAACTTATGAAATATTATAATAATGATATACACGCTATAAATGGAATATCCTTTAATGTGGGATATGGAAAAGTCTTCGGCTTTCTTGGTCCCAATGGAGCAGGCAAGACTACAACAATAAAAATACTCACTACTCTTGTTCGTCCGTCATCTGGAAGAGTTCATATCTTTGGTAAAGACGTTGTAAAACATTCATCAGAAGTTAGAAAACGGATTGGGGTTGTCTTACAACAACCGAGCTTTGAGGCAAATTTAACAGTAGAACGAGCTCTCAATCTTTATGGTTTTCTATGGGGACTTGCAGCCAAGAGAAGAAAGGATAAATTAAGAGAACTTTTACATGCCTTTGATTTAGAGAGTATCAGGAACACAAAGAATGACGAACTTTCAATTGGTCAAAGAAGGAGAGTACAAGTCGCACGTGAATTCATGCATGACATGGACTTGCTTTTTCTTGACGAGCCCACCGTAGGCTTGGACCCTTCTGCTAGAAGAATGCTATTAGATTACATAAAAAGGCAGGTAAAAGCTGGCCTAACTGTATTCTTTACTACGCACATCATGGAAGAAGCAGAATATCTTTGCGACGAAATTGCAATTATAGACAAAGGCAAAATACTTGCCTTTGATACTCCTGCTGGATTAAAACAGAGGTACGGAGGTACTAAGGCTATTGAAATTAAATTGAAAGATACATCAGCCAGATCAGTTTTACATTTAATAGGTAGAGTTGCTGATCATTCAGCTATTGACATTCGTGAAACAAACACTGTCAGCATAGGTTCTACTAATGCACAGGAAATGGTAGTTAAAATAATTGAATTGCTTTCAGAGAATGGCGTTTCGATTGAAAGTATTAGTATAACTCCTCCATCTCTAGAAGATGTATTCCTAACTATAGTAAACCACGGAAAATAAGTTTTATGTGTTTTCGAAATACCTTTAGATTTTCATTCTAATCATTGACAAGGTGGCCAATAGGAATGCTCCTGCTGAAAGAGCTGCCATGACTATAACTTCAATAGTGGTAAGTATACTGATCTGTGAAAAAATACCTGCCCTCGTAATATCTACTATATATGTCAATGGATTGAGATAGAACGCAGTACGTAATGGTTCAGGCACTCCATCTGATGGATAAAACGCCGAGCTAGCGAACGCAAAGAAAAGAAATATTCCATTGATAATCACATTGAATCCTTCACTACTTTTAAGTTTTGTAGAGATGATAATTGTAATTGAACCGAAAAATATTGCCCCAGAAAGCAGTGCGTATATTGTATAAGGCATAGTCAATAAGGTCGGATTTGCATTGCCGAGCATAGTCGGAATACCGGCTGCCACGATGAGTGAGGCACTAGCAAGTCCCATTAGCATAATGGTGAGGAGATTACTAACGATATATTGCATCCGAGTAAACGGCATAACCAATATTTGTTGGAACATGCCGTTTCTTTTATCGTTCCAAATAATGCTCCCAGCTACCGTGCTACTGTTCATAACGTTAAAACCGATCATACCTGCTGCTAAATACGAAGGATATGTGATCAGAGCATTGCCGAATCTGATAGGCTGCTCTCCTAGTAATGCAGAATATGAATAACCAGCTACAAATATGTAGATAATAGGAAAAACTACTTGCCATATTAAAAACACCTTATCGAGTGAAGCTATAAGATTCCTATATACCAATGAAAAAATTGCAGTTATCAATAAATGCACTTCTAGTACTTTGCCATATTTTAATCTAAAACAATTTCATCATAATGTCACAATATATGAACCTCCCCTATGCGAAAGCATTTCTAAAAATTAACAAAGTCTGGAAAGACTAAAAACTTCATGGAATCACACTCACATTACGGGATCTACCGAGCAGGAGAAGTATTCAGATGATATGTGGCGCCATATATACCTGTAGAGTCAAACACTAAGTTTATTAAATTCATGAGACATCTCTCCCTAAATGTTTCCTCTAACCTCTTGTATGACGACGTGCCGCTATCTTTTCTAAAT
>JBKPPX010000345.1:0-2590 GCA_046733815.1 Thermoproteota archaeon
GAGCTATTCAAAGCTAAAGCAAATCCTGAAAAAATGTCAAAGCTACTTTATCAAAAAAGAAAATACTCTTATACGTATCTTTTGCAATATCCCTCACTTAACATCGTAATAACTATATTAAAGTAAAATTATTTCAGTTACTTAGCCAATCTATGTTTCCTTGGGAATTATATGCATATGTTGTCTGCAAAACCCGATGCTAAACATACCCTGCGGCCATATATATTACATATTATCTATTTCTTTTTCTTAAATGTGAACCATTCTTTAATATCAGCATGATCATCTTTTGCCAGACCAGATCCTATCCCTGCGAGAATTCCAGCAGGTATTGGGTATTTTGTGTAAAGAATTGATAATCCTAACAAAGCTCCAATCTCACCATGATGAATTCTCCTATTAAAAAAGTGAATTTTAGGTGGCTTTTGTTGGGAACTCCATGATGATGTTAGCAATTTGGCAATTGTAAGACCTATTTGAAAAGGTTCATTCTTATCCAATTCAGCTTTTCTCTTAAGAGAATTATGGATCTTTATCAATGTATATTTCTATTAGTGACAAAGTAAATAATAAGGCTTTGTTCTAACACATAAAATGATCCTATTTGGATAATTATAACTATATCCTTCTGTCTTGCTGTTTGCTAATATGCTAAGTATATATCGCATTTGCGACATTGATTTCTATCAAGTTCCCGCTATGATATTCTGCAACCTTGGTAACTAGTTAGTTTTTTGATATTGTTACAAACTAAAAAGATGTTTACAGCTCCTATCCGTAAAAACCATATTATAATATTACTCTTTTTATAATTAGAAAGTTAAGAAATCTTCATTTACGTCTACGGCAATATTATCTTTCTTGATTCTAAAGATTCAATGTATAGAGGCAAGAGAATAGTGGATCTTTTCTTCAGTAGTTGTTGCAGCCAACTATATATTCTCGTTGTATTATAGTAACTGGGTCCAAATAAAGAAATAAAATTGATGCAGATTCAATAGGATTTGAAACTTTGTAATAAAGATATCCAGCTACATTATAGTAATAGTGATATTAATTATGCAGGATAGCATAAAAATAACAAGAGACAAAGTATAAAATAAATACAATTCCAATACTAAATTAAACACAATAAATAGTACTACATACCGCTACTTTCTTGATTAGAAATAAAACACAGCAACAAGAATTTAACCAGTAGTAGAAAAAATACTATCTTATTGGGTGTATTGATTGCAGCTTCATTAGCAGTCTATTTTTCTATTTCATTATACTTTTTTCCAGCCTTTTATATATCAAAACCCTTTATGTCAAAAGCAGTTCCTGTTATAACCAATGTTAAGATGTCCTCATCAGAAGTTCCACTTGGAAAATCATTTAATATAAAGGTGACAAGCAATAATCAAGGGGATACAGCTGATATTCAGATAGTTTCTATATCCTTCCCTAATCTAACAAGTATAGGTAATAGTGATATTATAACAATAAAGAACCTTAATTTTACTCAAAAACCAGAATTTGTTAAAACAGGAAAGGAAATAGGCTTCCAATATTCAGGGTTATCTAAGGCTACTACTGCAAAATATCCTTCTATCGAGTTTTATAGTAGACCATGGAAAACAGGTGCCAGTTATCAAGCAGAGATAGAAATAAAACCGCCTACTATAGGGAGGTTCATGATATTTATCAAGGCAGTATCATTACCTCATAATAATGAAATTTCGCATTATCCTCAAACAGGAATCAAAGACCAGCAAGAAGAATTTGTAGAGGTATATTCTGTAAATGTAAGAGATTAAAACATTATATTAGAAGTAGATGAATATATAGTCACTGGAGGCAATAGCATATATAATGAATAATAATTTTAAAACATTCTTTAGAAGAGATAGTAATAGAGGTACCAGCAACATTACATCCACCGTACAGCTGATGCTGCATTTTAATGAAAAGGCCAAAAGAAATCCTATTACTGGTTATATTTTAGTAAGCCTTGGTGTTTTACTATCTGCAAGCTCTGGTAGTTGGGATATTACAAATCATCTTCTAAATAGACCTGAAACATTCTTTTCTCCTCCTCATGCTGGATTATACTTAGGAGTGGCTATAGTCTTTTCTGGATCGATAATGATGTTACGTTATTATCGCAGTTCTTCTAATATTAGCAATAATGATCATCGTTATATCAATAAATTAATACATTTACCTTTACCTGTGAAGTTAGTTATCATAGGAGCTGTCATGTTAGTTTCGGCAGGGCCTTTTGACTTTGCTTGGCATTCTGCTTTTGGCTTAGATGGGCTGCTAAGTCCTTCACATTCAGTACTTACCATTGGTATGGCAATAAGTAGCATTGGAGCTCTATTAGGAATGCTATCAAGCAATAATGATCAGAATAATAATAAAAGTCATGCAGTATCTCCAATTCTTATAGTTATTGGAATTATTCCGGTATGGATTATAGTTTCTGGGCTAATTCACATGGTATCATTACCATTTTCAGATACAGAATACTTTAAATTTAATCCTGATCCTACTCTAGCTGCAATCATTGCAACACTGGCCTTTCCATTTATAGTGTCTTTTATCT
>JBKPPX010000346.1:0-3467 GCA_046733815.1 Thermoproteota archaeon
ATTAGTCCTAGTAACCGCTATGGTGACACTAGCGATATCACTGCTAATATTGGTAGAGCCAATAGTCCTGTTATTAAATATAATATCCGCCGACTAACAAATAATAAAAATAATAAGAATTTAACAATCAAAATAAAAACAAGAGCTTTTATTTCGTCTATTCATGAAAAAAATAAATTACAAATTGTGGTAACAGGACTTTTAGTAGGGTTAGCCGCTGGCTATTTTGGAATAGATGAAGAGTTTATTGTAGTACCTGTGCTGATGCACACTATTTCTGGTCTTAGTATAACTAATGCAATAGGGACTTCTCTGATTCCTGTAAGTGCTTTTGGATCCATTACTGCAGCAACATACTTGATAGGTGGCGAAATTAATTGGCCAATTGCCATATTGTTTGTGTCAGGTGGAATAATTGGTGGGCTGTATGGTACAAAAATATCATCAAAAGTGCCTAAAGATAAACTGAAAAAAATATTTGCAATATTACTGATTATGGTTGCAACTTATATTATTATAAAGAGTATATATCATTCGGATTTGAATAAGACTAAAACGACTAATAATAATAATAATAACGAGAATAAAAATATCGTTGTTATTGGTGGTGTTGCCGCAGGTACTAGTGCTGCATCGAAGGCAAGGAGAGTAGATCCTAATGCTAACATAACAATACTTCAAGATGAAGGCCTTGTTTCATATGGAGCCTGCGGCATGCCTTATGTTATAGAAGGAATTATTGACAATTTTGAGAAGCTAATAGATAGGCCTGCAAATGTGTTTAAAAAACAATATGATATTGATGTTATGGTAAATACACATGCAGAGAGAATAGATCGAGTAAAAAGAGAGATACATGCTGTTAATTTGAAAAATAATGAACGCATTACAGTAGAATATGATTCCTTGGTAATTGCAACAGGTGCAAGACCTATTATTCCACCCTTCAAAGGTGTTGATTTGGATGGAGTAGTTTTCTTAAGAAATTATGGCGATGGTGAAAGAATAAGAGCGAAAATTGCTAAAAAAGCTCAATCAACTGTAATTGTCGGTGCAGGTCTTATTGGACTTGAAATGGCTGAGGCTTTTAAGAAAAATGGTATTGATGATCTAACAGTTATAGAAATGGCTGATCATGTTCTTCCTAATATTCTAGACAGTGACTTAGCTAGAATAGTCGAGAAACATCTTCAAGATAATGATGTGAAACTTAGGCTTGGAGAGAAGTTAATAGAAGTCATAGAAGGAGGAAATGGAGAAGTCAGAGGAGTTAATACTACTAAAGGCAGCGTAGAATGTGAGCTGGTGCTTCTTGGCACAGGAGTAAGACCTAATTCTGAACTAGCTGATAATGTAGGTATTGAATTAGGATATGCTAATGCAATAAAGGTGGATGAGCATATGAGAACTAATATAATCAATATATATGCTGCTGGAGATTGCGCCACAGCAAGAAGTTACGTTACGGGTAAAGACACTTACTTACCTTTAGGTACTACTGCAAATAAACAGGGAAGAATAGCTGGCGAAAATGCTGCTGGCGGTAATGCAGTATTTACAGGTATAGCAGGAAGTGCTATTTCAAAGTCATTTGATCTGTATTTTGGTAAAACTGGACTTAGCTTAGAAGAGGCTATAAAAGTAGGTTTTGAGCCAACTGAAGAGACCATAGAGAGCATAACAAGGTCAGGATATTACCCTGGGAATAAACCTATATGGATAAAGCTTATCAGTGATAGAAAAAGTGGTGGAAGACTGCTCGGCTCCCAAATAGTTGGAGGAGAATCTGTAAAGGGTAGGATTGATCTAATTGCTCTTGCTCTTCTTCTTAAAGCAAGCACAGCTGACCTTGCAAATTATGATGCATGTTATGTTCCTCCAGCTTCTCCAGTATGGGAACCAGTAAATATTGCGGCATTACAAGCAGTCAAACTAATAAAGAATAGTTAATTCTTTTAGTTTCCTATTCAAATAGACATTATATACTTGTAGGATATGAAAATAAACCGCATACCATTACAAATACACAAAACAGGAGCATGATTATCATCAGCAGGGAATCAATAATTTCATTAATACACTCAATAACAACAAATATAGAAGAACAGGTTCTCTTAGAAGCTGATATAAAAGGTATTATCAGAGAAACAAAAATGTTGATTTCTTATGTATGTGATATGCCGTTTCACAAAAGAAAGAAATTGTTGCTTGTATATATTAAGACTTTATAGGAAATATATAGACTAATGTTGATAATATGCTTAGGAATAGAAAGGATAATGAAGCCTCTTGTCATTATGTAATCTTTAGGAATTCAGATGTAGGATATTCCTAATTATATTCTGATTACTTGAAAATAGTAAACAGTCAATTTAATTAATAAACAAACTTAAGCCTTTCTTATTGATTCTCACACGCAATTAAGAGACAACAAGGAGGATTATAATAAGTGTAAAAATATACATAGCCAGTAACCTGCGGTGAGTTCAACAACTATTTTACTCACACTTCCCATATTTCATCTCTACCTTCCTTCCTTGCTTGAGTTAAGATGTTGCTATATAAACTATAGATAGTCTGTAAAACATCGAATTGATAGTTAATGTAAAAGTATGGAGCTATCCAATTGGAGTCATGCTTAAATTACTATGGAATATATAGTATTTTCATATTCATTCACCTATTCTTCGATTTTGTTGATACTTTGACGAGTAATGATTGTTATAATAATAAGGCTAGATCAAAGGCAGCTACTCCTATATAATCTACCATTATTCTAATGGTATTGATGACGACCTAAACCCTTGACATGTACATTGCGCTCCATCAATTTCGCTGACATGCGTGCATCCACTATGTATATCCTTAAGATCCTTGCTTCCTACTCCATGAGTATCATCAGAGAAGTGCAATGAAAAAGAATGGAACAGAATGTGCAGGTATCGTCGGGATTATTCCTGTATGCTATATTACTCAATATCTATACCATATGATTTGATATACATTACTAATATATTATATCTTGTCATATTGACTTTAATAATTATCGGCTCTATCTTACTTCTCTATAGATCAATTGAGAAGAATACACATGTGTATCATAACAACAACAACAACAACTAGAACAAATTAAATATAATCTTCTAATATCTTCTCAATAGCGTCTTTATCATTCTCATTATTACTATATTCTTCATATTTAGTAAAGTCTAATGGAGTAACTATACCGATAGGATGCTTTACATCATATTTATCATCTACAACAAGTAAATGTCTTACATTGTTTTGTAGCATCATATCGGCTGCTATCGATGGCGATGATTTGGAATCAATAGTAATAAGGGGAGAAGACATTATCTCTTTATTTGTTATTCTACTAGTATGTACATCGTTAATGCAAACCTTTCTAACCAAATCCCGCTCAGTAACTAAACCTTGTGGTTTACCTTCTCCATCAACTACTACCA
>JBKPPX010000347.1:0-3873 GCA_046733815.1 Thermoproteota archaeon
ATGGGCTACAAGATATATCTCTGTGTTTGCACCAAAGCCTAATACAGTATCTTGTATAAATGTATGTAAAAGATCTGCAGAGTTTCTTAAATCTAGTCTCCAGTCATAAGGATATTCAAAAAAGAGTTTGTCAGTTGGAGAACCAGGTTGTATAACCCATCCTGTTTTCTTCTCTAGAATTGCGAATCCATTATCATTAAAAAATTTCCTGGTTTTTGTATATCCATTAATTGATGGTATTCCAAGAACTATTGCCATCTCCTTATCTTCAATTAGCCCTTTAGCGTCAAAAGGAAAGGAAGGGTTCATAAAATTAGCAGCAAATCGACTGTTAGTACCTCTCAAAATAAGGTTATAGCTAGGCCAAACTTTGTTTCCGTTATCAAATAGTGTTGATCCCATAACCCCTGGCAGAAAGACTACCGCTATTCCCATTAACTTCCCTTTTATGCGTTTAACGATGTAACATGGTGGTGGATAAAGTTTTCAACGTGTTTTGTTTCCTATTTGAAACTAGGACATAATGCAATATCTCTGCTGAAATGACATATAATCACATGCAAAAGGCTTTTGACACTGTCATAGAACCAAGTATACTTTCATCGTACATTAAAGCCGAGGATAAATTTTGTTTCGATATTTAACATGGACGTGATGCTCGTGCAAAAAACCCAATTGCACCGACAAATATTCAAGGCAATTCTTTAATACCCCAATATTCTATCGAAATTCACAAAAGTGGATCTCCATCAGGTACTCAGGATTTTTCTTCATGGCTAGTAGAACAGATGAGCTTCATTTTGAAGCCACTCCAAAAAAGCTTGGGAGAGGTGCAAAGCTTTACCGAACTCTTAAAAGCACATGGTTGGAAACCTCCATCTAATGTACAAGAGATTCAACACGTTTTTTCTATCAATGACTTTAGCAGCCTTGAGGAGCTTTTAGAGCGAGTCATTGAAGCAAATGAAGCAGCAGAAAGGAAGCTGCTGCAAAGTTATGTTGACTATAAATCTGCGTAATAATTTTGGAGAAATGTCTACATTTCGAATGTTTAATGTTCAGGTGTTGAACTATTCTACCAGCAAGGTCCAAATCCCACCGAACCCGTGACAATATTGTCCCTTTATTACCACCCACTTTCTAATAATATGTGTAGTTGGATTCGCTATCTGTAACAGAAAAGGAAATAACACGAAAGCCCAGTATACTCATTTATGTATGTACTAAAATCTTCTGAAGCCCGAAGACAATACCCAAAGAGATTAAAGATGTTATTTGATTTTCTTAATCTACCTAGTTCATTAGAAGAACAAGCGAATGAGTTTTTGTTATAAACATTTCACAAGTAAAAATGGAAGCATCATTTTCGAACTTTACTAGAGCAAAAGGTTAGAAAATAGGAAATTGTTTTCAGTATTTGGGTGGAATCTCCTTTCGTAACTGGTTTAGAAATAACTCCATAAACTCTGTACGCTCTTCTGCTATCTTTTTTGCTGATTTTGTGTGCATCGAATTTTTTAATATCATCAACTTCTTTTTAATATGATCTAGTGTCCATTGCGTATCATCTAATTGTCTTTCTGATTCGCAAAATGGATCTGTCGGATTATAAAGAGACCTATTTTCGCTTCCACCAACACTAAAAGTTCTCGCTATTCCTATGGCACCTATTGCATCTAGCCTATCTGCATCCTGCAAAATTTTACCCTCTAATGTTTCAGGAACCAACCTCTTTGAATAACTATGCGTTCTTATAGCATCTGCAACCTTTTCTATTTTTTCTCTTGGATAATTTTTGTACTCAAGCAATATTTTTTTGGCAATTTCTGCGCTATCATCTGCTGAATTTATTGTTTTGCTACTTCCTTTTGGATAAACTACCAAATCATGTAAGAGGGCTGCGGCAAGAACTATATCCAAATCAACGGATTCTTCTTGTTTGCTTATCATTTCAGCATTTTTGTATACTCTTAATATATGTTGGAAATCATGAGCCGGAGATTGATGATGCAAAAGTATTTGTAGTATTCTCATTATTTGTTCAAGATTAATCATCGTAGTCATGGTCTTTGTTGTAGAGAGCATTGATTGTCATTTCACATATATAAAACAAATAGACAGCTGTAAATAATCAGGGAGGCAGCATCTAATCAAAGTATTTAAGAATACAAAATGAACAACTATTTGTTAAAGTATAGACATTTTTGTCCCAGCACAAGTTAACTAATCCATGGTCTTTGCTTTGAATTTTTTATAATCAACAAATTAGTTATCTGATGATATTGTAGGTAAGATAATCCAGCTAGGAATAATCCAACTATTACAGCTACTACTTTGATTACTTCCTTTAAAGCATATCCTATTAGAACACCTACAAAGAATCCACCACCTAGAGTAGCAGCAATAGGTTATTATCATTATCCTCTTCGTTATCAACACCATGAGGACAAGAAAAAGTACTTGTAATTAGAGTTTCTCTAACTGAAAAATTAGTTGAGCCCTTCTCAGCAAGACTTTATGCGTCCTACAGCCAATTTGTTAGAAAAATCTTCTGATGTAAACTAAATCCTTTTCAAGAATCCGAGAATTTCACATAATTGGGACTGAACTTGATAAATTGTAAGATCGAACCACATCATTATCTAATCATTATGATATTTCATATTATCTGAAGACAGCAGGCAGATTGCAGCGTCTAGTAGCGATTTTGTTGACTGGAATATAATTTTATTCAATGAGCATACTATGCTCTACTTTCATACATCTATTATATACAACATCTATTCCATTTTCTTTTGCTTTTCTTTCAGCATCTTTATTGTATATACCTGATTGCATCCAAATTACTTTTATTCCTTTTCTCTTTATGGCATCTTCTACTACAGGAGGAACATCCTCTGGCCTTCTAAATATATCTACTATATCTACTTGTTCAGGTATCTCAGAAATACTGGCATATGACTTTCTTCCAAGTACTTCTTTTGTAGTTGGATTTACTGGAATAACGTTATATCCATTTTCTATAAGGTACTTTGGTACAAAGTTAACTGGCTTTCCATCAGTATTTGACATTCCTACTACTGCCACATTCCTCATTCTCAATATCTCTCGTATTTCTGATGGAGAGTGTGAATCAATACTCATCATTGTATTGCCAAATGACTTTTAAGCAATAAGCCCTTTTAATGTTAATGTTTTAGTGATCATCTTCTCCTCATCATCAAATGAGGCCATAGATGTAAACAACAATCCATCCTCGTTTAATTAAGTTACTTAATCGTCTTCAATTAATGCTAATGTTGACTGAGTTCTTTCTAATTTTCCAATATCAAATGTAGCTGAACCCACTTACCAGCAAGGTTCAAATCCCACTGGCCCCATGTCAATCTTGTCCCTTTATTAGGTGCCATTTTGATATTATATTAGCTAAAAGATATCCAGACCAAGTCCAATAATACTACTATAGAAGCAGACACAGTGGCATTTGGATTATAGTCAGAAGAAGAGTACAGAGAGGAGAGGAGAAAGAACAGAAGTATATATGGAGTGGTAATGGATATGATCGATAATAGTGACAAAGATTATTGGTTCATACGTAAGAAGGTACTAGTCTATTGCATAATTGTAGGATTGATTATTGCTATACTCTCTATTTTCATAGATGGATTAAGGTTGCTTTCTACGGCGGCCTTTGTATTTGTTTCAATTACACTATGGTATATGTTTGTAGAGAAATATCATAGATAGCAAGAAAGAAGAAGGGGCAAAGGCATACCACAATAAGAAATCTCCATCTCATTAAATGTTTTTAAAATTGGCTAATTGAATCTCTTCATTGATACTTCTATTACCCTTATTACAAACACTTAAAAT
>JBKPPX010000348.1:0-13131 GCA_046733815.1 Thermoproteota archaeon
TTCAATAGCGCCAGTCCAAAGCATCCAATAGAAACTAGTACTAATACAACCACATATACAGATCCAGATGGGCAGATATTTGCTACAGTAGGCACAGGAGGAGAGGATCTTTACCCTTTTAAAGCTCAACAAGCCAGTAAAAAAGGAAACAATTACTACGTTAAAGACTATATAGGATTTGGAATACTGGATGTCGATATAACAAATAATGGAAAAACACTAACAGGCAAGTTTTATGCTAATAATAATGGGACAATAATAGATCAATTTACTATTATAAAATAAATATATTTTTTCTAGCGCCTTTACTTTTATCTTCAAATCTAAATGTGTGTTATTAATCAAACTATTTACAATGTCCCACAATAAAGTAGTTATCGCTTATAGCTACAGATAAGTCTATTTACAACTAATCCAGGACAGGAAACAAAGGAGACGTATGCACATACTCGTACACTATCCATAAAAGAAGCATATTTCTATGACGTATAATTATCTGATACAATAATGTATAAAATTAGCAACTAAACTCACATAGTATAATTGAAGAAAATATCGACAATGTTTGTAAATATCTTTAAGGCAAGAGCAAGTAGAATAATATTAATTGCTTAACTCTAATCTTTTTTTTGCAGTATTACTTCTTACAATACTAATAATAATATCTCCAAGTTCTGGTTAGATTAAATATCTTAATTGTCCAGTGCTCCGTACGATAAGAAACTTTGTACTATTCGGTACTCATCATAAAGTTACAATTGTTTACTTCCTTTTCCTTTCCATCAAATTCAAACTCTCCTGAGTAACATTCTCCTTGCTCCATACACCTTATCTTTCCGTCTATGCTTGCAGGCAGTTCGTCAGACTTACAATCATCACCCGATGAAGAGGGATTTCCTTCGTCCTTATTTGCATATACTGCTGCTGGAGGTAATAGTATTGCTACTATCGCTATCAACACAACGATAGAAGCCATTAATACAGTTGGAAACTTTTGTGGAATTCTTATGATAAAAGCGATAACCATATCAATATTATATCTAATTAGGAGTATTAATGCTTATATCCAAATTGAATCCAAATTAATTCTAAATCTTCTATTGCAGGGAGACTGATTAATAAAATATGACTATTAATATTGTCCTTGATAAACATAATTTAGTCTTAAATCTCCAGGTTTAATCTCCTCTTTTAAGTTTGATTCCTTGAATTCAGGCTACGGTGATGGTGATAGTAGTGGTAGTAACGATTACTATAGAATATACAGACGCTGGAACCACCATTTATACTCATTAAATTTTTGTATAAAAATAGAATAGTAATAATATTTACCTACCAATAGTATTGATAAATATCGATGATAGAAGAGAAAATTCTCTCATTAGGAATAGAATTACCTGACGCTCCCCAGTCAGCAGGTTCTTATATTCAGGTTGTAACAACAGGAAATCTTGTCTTTGTTTCTGGGCAAATCCCTGTGGAGCCTGGCTCAATTCCTATGCAAGTGAGATTTAAAGGGAAAGTAGGTAAAGATATATCCATAGAACAAGCTCAAGAGGCTGCACGACTTTGTACAATCAATGCTATTGCACAGCTTAAATCTATTCTTGGTAGTCTTGATAAGATAAAGAAATTTGTCAAAGTCACAGGCTTTGTTAACTGCGATGATTCTTTTAGGAATCATCCTCAGGTCATTAATGGCGCATCAGACTTCATTGTGCAGCTTTTTGGTGAAAAAGGTAGACATTCAAGGTCAACGATAGGAGCGAGTAGCTTACCTTTGGATAGCGCAGTTGAGATAGAGTTCATAGTTGAAATTTAGTAGTATGAATTAGATTTTATTATCATTGTAATGCTATTAGTTTCCGTTAACCACGTTGTTCAACCAAGGCAAAGTATTAACAAGGGGGATCGAAGTTAAGAGAAAGGACTTTCAGATGCATTAAAAGAGAATTGACAGGTGAATTTATGAGAAATGCAATAACTATACTATCTTAAACACTATAACGGATTGAGATCCTAAATATAGATATAAGAGGATGAATATATAAATAATGGAAGTATACTCAACAGGCAAGTGCTATGCTAATAACAATAAAGGAACAACAATAGAAATTTACTATGACAAAAAAATAACTAGTTGATACAATGCTATTAAAAAAGAAGTCATCAGTTTGTTTTAATACAATTCTACATAATAGATTTAAATCAAGGAAAAAAGAGAAGGAGACGAAGTTATTAAGTTATTGCCATTAATTTCTCAGTGCAGTTTTCACCATTTGTATGTTCTATTATTCTGTTATTGGAGATTACCTACAGGAACTATTCTATATATTGCTCCAAGACCAATTGAAACAATATAAAGATAACCATCTGGTCCAACTTCTAGATCAGAGATTGAACCAAACTCGTTTCCAAATATTGCTGTTGATAGTTCTGTATCATCATTTGCTATATTATCTGCAAGTGCGCCATCAAGAGCCAATCCTGTTCTATCTTTGTTAAGCTTAAAATGATAAAGATTTCCATTATGAAAATCACCCACGAATATATCGTTTTGATATTGTGTTCCTAATTTATCTGAATTAAGGAATTTGATACCAGTAGGACCTACTACATGAAACCATGAGAATTCAGGAGCACTGTATTTTGCTTTTCCACCGAAATCTAATAAGTTAGTTGGATTTAGTACAATGTTTGAGGAATCTGATGATGAATCTCCTTTTCTAGCCCACATACCAGCTACCGTAGCCCATCCGCTGTTAAATCCCGGTTCAACAAGATTAACCTCATCACCTTTCTCTGGTCCATTTTCTGTATCCCATAGCTTTCCTGTTACAGGATCAAAATCTATACCAAAACTATTTCGCATTCCATATGCATAGTACAAGTCTAACGGATTTGTATTGCCAAGGATTCCTGGCCCTACTGCTTCGCCATTCTGTGTAACTCTGAGAATTCCTCCTCTTCCATCAGCTGAAGAAAGTCCTTTTTGAAGCCCAGAGTTTCTAAGCTCACCAATTGGAACATATACGTTATTGTCTGGACCGATTCTAATTGCACCACCATTGTGACCAGGCCCTGGCGTAGCAGGAAGGTCCAAAAGCAGTTTAGGATTTATCAGTTTATTATTTACTAATTCATATCTGTAGAGACGATTGCCCAATGGCTCAGTCCCTGGGTTACAATGAGACACAGTAGGACAATCGTCATTACCATCTGCTGTTGATTCGGTAAAGTATACAAAAACATAGGTGTTAATAGTAGGTCCAGTCTGATTCTTTGAAACAGCAATTCCTAGCATACCTCTTTCATTTTTGTTGGCAACATTCACATCGAGCACCGGTTCAGGCAACAGATTGCCATTTACAATTCTCTGTATTATGCCATTGTCTTTTCCTAAAACTAATATGTCATTTGGTCCTAAAAATGCCATAGAAGTAGGTAATTGAAGTCCTTCAGAAACTAACTCTGCTTTTAGATTATTATCCTTAATGATAGTTGGCATTCCAGTTGTTTCATATCCTGGTGCAGCAGATTGATGACTTGGTACATAATTCAAAGCTAAAATTGTAACTAGAATAATTAGAACTGGTGTTCTGAGCTTCACTGAACAAAGAACATCACATTTTGTCTATATATATCTATCAAAAAATTCACTTTTATCTGAAGTCGACCAATCACAAAAAAATGTGACTTGTATCAGAGCAGTTTTTTCCATATCCAGGACCAAATGCAATTGAGATCATCGATCAGATACTTTAATTAGTTGGTATTCAAAGATTTATGAAATTATTGCTACTACTACTGCTCCTACTGTCTGAATTAGAAGATTTGCATCACTATCGTCTCTAGAAGCACTAGTAATAATATTAGTATTAGCAATAATATCGTGGCACATACTGCCATCTTCTGATGCTAAGACTCTGCGACAGTGCCCATTGCAATGTCTGTATCTATCTGCGTCCATAATCTTTCTGTGTCCGCTATGTTCTGGGTTGTTTTGTGTGTCTCTTTTTTCTTTTGGGTGATTCTATTATTATGTAGATATCTTCGAGTATTTTTAAGAATGGTGGTGTGAGAAGGAGATAGGAAGGTATAGAGCAATGATAAAAGGGCATTAATATTAACGAGTGGAAGAAGACTTTGTATATAACGACATATTTATTTACATACTATATATCTAACTTCCAATATTATTACCAAATCTGCATAATTTCAGCACTTAGCCTTCCATACGCATAAAAGTGTTTTATATTCGATTTTGCTTTATTCTTCATCTTCCTAAAGGACTCCAAGAAATCTTATAGAGATTATAGTCAGGTATCTTCTTCTCAAATGTCTAATCTTTAACTCTGATACAGCACCTATTCTTATGCCAGATGACGCTAGAAGCAAGACTAAAGCTTTTGACCGAATATCCGCAAAATCTAATATCTTGCGTATTTCCTCGGTGGTATATGCCCTATCTTGTATTTCCGAGTAGACTCTTGACCTAAGAATCTAGCAATTCTTTTCTTTCGTATATTAATATCATTTATCTCATAGAAAGTGGTGAGTGCTGCCAGGTACGTGCGCCTTGTTCCATATGTAATCGTTTCACGTAATGATACCAGCCAGTCTATTATCCTGTCTTCAATTACTACAACAGGATTGTCTTTATTTATAGCTGCTAAACTTAATAATTCGTCTATAGTTTGCAGGTTATGAAATTGCATATATTTCTTTATAATAAACTCATAGATCTTGCGTGTTTCTAGACTCTTGATAGAATTAATAAAGTTGTAGTAGGCCCAGTTGCTATTACTATTGCTGCCAGGTTGATCTCCTTCTAATGAAGTTGTCATATTATCATCATTCATCCTTCCTACCTTGCAGAATTATCAGATATTTGATGAACTTATTAAATATATGGATTCGTGTATTATAGCAACTTATAATACAAAATTACCTCTCCATTGTTTTGTCTCGAAATCTTTATCAATTCCATTTTTATACCCTCTGAGATTTTTGCATATCCATCCCCTTCTACCAATGTAGTCGCTGTTCTCCCACCTACTATTCTGGGTGCAACTGTTACCATTAATTCATTCACGATTCCTAGTTGAAGGACTGACCAATTTAATTCTCCGCCACCCTCGACGAGTATCTTGTTAAATCCCATCTTTTTAAGAATATAAAATAGCTCTTTTAAGTCGACAGTTCTTGTTCCAGCAACAATTACCAACGCACCTGCACTCTTAATTTTATCAATTCTCTTGTCAGATGCTTTGCTCGTTACTGCTACTATTGTATTGATTTTAGATGCGCTCTTTAGAATTTTTGAATCAAGAGGTATTTTTCCTGTGCTGTCTACTATTATTCTCACAGGGGTTGTTCCACATCTTTTAACCAATCTTACAGTGAGTCTTGGATTATCTACAATAACGGTTGATATCCCAATAATAATTGCGTCAACAGAAGATCGCAACCTGTGAAGTCTTCTTAAATCTCGTTTTGAAGAAATTGCAGAATCACCGCGATTAGTCGCAATTTTGCCATCAATTGTCATAGCGGCATTAATCAGTACTTGCAACTAGATGTCTGCTCCATCTATAAACTTGCCATTTATCATCACAGCTTTAATTGAATCCTGACTAGCTCTATGAACTATTGATGCGTAGGGATTATGAACTGGGTACAGATCAATATGATTCTTGTCGATAAATAATAGATCTGCAGATCGCCCATTTTCTATATAACCAGAATTCAGTCTAAGGATTTTAGCATTGTTTACTGTAGCCATCATAAGTATCTCCTTGGGACTTATGAATTCTTGCTCTGTTGCCCGTGATACCTTCCATAGATAGTCCAATTCCTTAAAGATGTCAGGAGAATTTAGCATAACATTATCTGTTCCTATGCCAATAGTACATCCTAGTTTTAACATTCTTGCGACTTTTGGAATGCCGACTCCTAGTATTCCATTTGATCTAGGGCAGACGATTACTCCCGTTCCTTTCTTTGCAACGATAGAAATATCCTCTTCACTAGCATTAGTCATATGGACAATAATGTCAGGTTTTAAATATTGCATTATTCTGTTTATTTCGGTTCTGCCTGTTTTTGATATGGATAAGTCGTTTGTATGTTTAGACTCTGCAGCATGAATTGCAATTAATAATTTCTTGTTCTCTTTATTATTTTTGTTTTGTAATAATTTTCTATATTGTATAAGTGATTCATCAGTATTTTCGTTTGCACCACTAATTCCCAGTCCATCAGCTATTCTTAATATATCGGAAGCCATTTGCAGTAAATTTGAAGAAAGTTTGCTGTCATTTTGTTCTCTTCCTAATTCAGAACGTATTATTTCCTTTTTAACTTGATTAAAATAATATTCAAGTCTGCCAAGTATTACACATTTAATTGGAAGATCAGATATTGCAGCCTTTAGAAGTTTTACACCCTCTATACCTCCTTCTCTAAAGTCTGCAAAAGTAACTATTCCTTTTTTCATCATTGATATGGCTGAGCTTCTCATGAACATCTTAAGGTGGTCTGGTCTACTTTTTTGCAAAATATCCTTTTTTGCTCCAAACACAGGATTAACCCTTTCATCTAACCCAGAACTAATCAGCAAATCTTTACCAATTGAATCTCCTATATGTGTATGAGCATTAATAAATCCGGGGATTATCAAAAATCCCTCTGCATCTATAACATTTCTTTCATTGTCGATAATATCGCGATAGTTTCCAGCTCCAGCTTTCTTTATTATTCCATTTTCTTCAATTTCAATAAAACCATTGTTGACAAAAGTTAGATCTTCTCCAAGCAATAAGCTTGCATTCTCAATTATCAGAGACATTGTATTTCATATATTGGCTGAATTTTTCCTTCATCTCTCAAATCTCTAATGGTATCTAATGCTTTGGTGGCAGCCTCCGCAGCTTTTCTTCCGTTCCTTCCTACACCTATTCCACAGTTCAATTTTATACCTATATCATTAATAATAGAGTTAATAATTATCTCGGCATCTTCTTTTTTTATAGTATTTGATATAACCATGAAATTATCTCCTCCAAGAAAAAATGTCATTGCTCCTTTTTTAAGAAATGCTTCTGATAACTTAGCATAGATCTTCATTACTAGTGCTGTAATTTCATATGGTGACATTTTAGAGCTAACTTTTTCAGAACCATCGATATCAATATGCATTATGTATGCAGATTCACAGTAATTAGGATTTGTAGTAGATGACGGAGATTTTGAAGATGAAGATATAGTTTGTCCAAAAATTCTTGTCTCTTTATCTAGAAAATTACCTGCCTTCCTTGCTTCGTAAGCATTTACATTTGCCTCAAATGATGTATTGCCTTTTCCAATAGTCATTGATATCTTAAGGTTTTTGTATAGAGTTGATATCTCTTCCTGAATATCCTTATGATCCTTTAATGAAAGACCATTAGTTATTGCAAAATACTCATCAAATCTATTTAAATATACAAGACAGTCTTTTTGTGAAAACAATCTCTGTAGATCATAATAAATTCTTGCTTGCAGCATTTGTAGCTGAGCTTCTCTATCTGATCCCAAGGTAAGAGTCCATAATCCATATCCTTCAATTCTAATAATTGTAATCTGTATTGTCAATATATTATCGTCTCTGTTCTTCCTGATTGCGACCCTACTTCCTTTATTTTTTTGATTCTCATTACCATGTTAACTGCTGCATTTACTGCACGCAGTGGTACTATGTCGATTCTGTCTTTTGCTTGTTCAAGAGTCATATCTGGACCAGTAATTCCAAGCCCGATCGGCTTGCCATATTTTAAAGACAAGTCTGCGATCAATCTGGCTGCATTCTCTGCAATAATATCGTCATGAGATGTTTCACCCTTTATTATAGCGCCTAATGTAACAGCAGCATCTACATCTTTCTTTTTTAAAATCTCTTCAATTAACAATGGCATATCAAACGAACCTGGTGCAAAACAAATGTAACGTATGTCTGCTTTGACTTTTTGTGCCTGATCTTTTGCTTTATTCAGCATTTGAAAAGTAATATCACAATTAAATTCTGAAACTATTATTGCTATTCTAACTTTATTCAATTATTATTATGCCGCCTTGGCATGAGTCTTTAACTGACTGGCTTCCAATAATGTAATGCCCTTAATATCGGCATATTCTTTTGCTTTGTTTATTGATAGTGCTCTATGGGTAGTAGAATCTAGCATCTCGCAAATTACTACGGCTGGTGCTAGTTTTGACATCTGTGCTAAATAAACACAAAGCTCAGTGTGTCCACGCCTTTCTTCAAGGAGACCTTTTGAAGCAATCAAAATTGGGACGTGACCTGGCGTACGGAAATTTTTTGCAAATTCCTCCACTCCTCCTGAATCTATTTTTTTGCAAATTTCTGCCATCTTAGAGATTGTCAATGCTCTGTCGATATCTGTTATTCCAGTGTATGTATCACGATGGTTAATAGCTATTGAAAAAGATGGTTTATCGCCGTATGGTGATTTTCCATAGGTTAATTTTGAAAATACAGGATTAATGCTTGATAGGCTTTGGATTATGTCGTGCATATAAGCTAGTCCCAATTTTGTCGTAATTTCATTTGAAATAGCTAAACAAACTAATCCGCCAGCATCATTTCTCATAGTTGCAATATTCTTCGGTGTAATATATTCAGCTGCCATTACCATGTCAATTTCGTCCTCACGTCCTTTATCATCATGAACTAGCACGAATTTGCCACGTCTTAACATATCTATTGCTTCTTCAATTGCAGACAATTAAGTAATTTTCAACAAGAATCATTATATAGTTTACTGAAAATCAAGTTGATACTACTTTTTTAGTAGTATACTGCTTACATATCTACTAATTATATCTATTTCAATATTAACTCTGTTGCCTTTAGATTTAGATCCTAGCGTAGTGTTAGTTAGTGTATGTGGTATTAAAGCAATAGATATTCTATCATATTTTACATTTACTACAGTCAGACTTATGCCATCTATTGCTACTGATCCTTTCGATACAAATGAACCTGAAAGTTCTCTATCTTCAATTCTTATCCACATATGTGTCCCAGTCTGAGTTTTAATAATTTCGTCGATCATTCCCGTACAATCTACATGGCCTAGAACAATATGCCCTTCCAATCTATCGCATAGACGTAAGCTTCTCTCAATGTTTACCTTATCTCCAGCTTTGATTAAACCAAGACAAGTACGTTTGATAGTTTCATCTACGATCTCAAAATCAGCTGTTATTTTGGACATCTTTGTAACAGTTAGACAGGCTCCATTGATGTTAACGCTATCGCCAACCTTCATACCCTTAGTTATCTTTCCTAAAGATATTGCTAGCTTGGTATCTGCTCTCTTGTTTGTATCCTTAATTTTACAAATTGATTTTACCTCGCCAACACCTTCAATGACACCCGTAAACATAATTTTTCTTATTGATAGTTCATTTCATGCAAGCTAAAAAACATAACCCTATCAAAATAAAATAGCATCATATCATGCAATTTTCAATTAGCAATTTTTATTATTATTTACACACATCTTCATGCAATTATTATAAACAAAAGAAATAAGAAAAATTAAATGATTGCTGTTCAAAGATGTTACTTTTGACAGCATATGATACCCTGAAAGCAAGGCTTATAATAATATGGCGCAAATTCAAATTAAATAATGAGTGAATTAATAACAAAGAATGGTAACCATCGAGTCAGAAAAATAAATGATTTTGAATTCACGATCGAAAAAGACAAATCCAAAGGAATGAATGTCCCAGTTACGATTTATGCTAATGATAGTCTTATTTCGAAAATGGTTATCGATCGAACTATTGATCAAGCAGTAAACGTCTCAACATTACCTGGTGTGAGAAAACACATTGTAGTCCTTCCAGATGGACATGAAGGTTATGGATTTCCAGTAGGAGGGGTTGCTGCAACTGATCTAGAACAGGGCATAATAAGTCCAGGGGGAGTTGGATATGATATTAATTGCGGCGTAAGACTGATTAGAACAGGCTTAGTCGAAAGAGATCTAAGACCAAAATTAAAAGATCTCGTAAATGGACTCTTTAGCTCCATCCCGTCAGGTGTTGGAAGCGAAGGAACTGTTAAGTTAACAAAATCTGAACTAGATGAATTGCTTGTAGAAGGTGTACATTGGGCTATTGATCGTGGATATGGCTGGAAAGAAGATGCAGAAGTATGCGAAGAAGGTGGAAAAATAATCGGTGCCGACCCTGCAAAGATTTCAGAGACAGCCAGAAAACGTGGTGCACCCCAACTAGGTAGCTTAGGTTCAGGTAATCATTTTCTTGAAATACAGAAGGTAGATAAAATCTTCGATGAAAGAGCTGCAGAATCTATGGGTATTAATAAAGAAGGCCAGTTAACTGTTCTAATTCACTGTGGCTCAAGGGGATTTGGCCATCAAGTTTGCAGTGACTATTTACGTATTTCTGAAATAGCTATGCGAAAATATGGAATGAAAATAGCAGATAGAGAGCTTGCATGCGTTCCAAATAATTCATCAGAAGGTGAAGACTATCGTAAGGCAATGTTTTCGGCATTAAATTTTGCATGGTGCAACCGGCAGATGATAACACACTGGACAAGAAAACTTTTTGAAAAAGTATTTAGTACGAGTGAGCAACAGCTTGATATGAAACTCGTTTATGATGTATCTCATAATATTGCCAAGCTAGAACGCCATAAGGTGGAAGGCGAAAGCATGCAAGATTTAGTTGTTCATAGAAAAGGAGCTACTAGAGCATTTCCTGCAGGAATGGATCAGATCCCAACTAAATATCGCAATATCGGTCAGCCAGTAATTATACCCGGCTCTATGGGAACTGCAAGTTGGATTCTTTTAGGAAATAAAAATTCTCTTGATTTAAGTTTTGGATCAACAGCACATGGTGCCGGTAGGACAATGTCAAGATCTGCGGCAAAGAGAAGTTATACTGTAGAAAATGTAAGGAGCGGGCTGCAATCAAAAGGTATCTACGTGAAGGCACTTACAAAGGAAGGGGTGGTGGAAGAGACACCTGCTGCCTATAAGGATGTAGATTCAGTTGTAGAAGTTTCACATTCTCTTGGAATAGCAACTAAAGTAGTAAGATTAGTCCCAATTGGAGTGATAAAAGGTTAATGTCACAAGAAGATCCAGACATAGCAATTATCAAGGCTAGAAAGATGAAAGAATTGCGGGATAAAGCTGCTGCACTTGAAAAGGCAAAAAAGAGGGAACAACAACAAATAGCACCTCCAAAAGAGACTGATAGAGAAATAATATCAAACTATCTATATGACAGAGGAGAGGAGGTTTTAAAACTTGCAGAATCTCAGTATCCATTTCAGACAAAAGCAATTCTTGCAAGAATTATAGAATTGATTAAAGCAGGAGAGATAAGTCAAAGAATCTCAGGTGGAGAATTACTTGCTTTATTCCGGGCTATTGGATTGAATATTAGAGTTAATACTAGTATCAAAATTGAAGATCATGGAAAGTTAGTTTCTTTATCAGATAGACTGAAACAACACAATGAGGATATGATGGACGATAGTAGCTAATAATCGCCGTATTTTTATTACTGTTATCCTCCTTGACTTTCAACTACTAGCCTTTGGGTATTTTAAGATGACTATAAACCCTGGCATGACTTAGCAGATGTATAAATAAGATACAAGAAAATATGATAATTTCTTGATATTTTTACACAATTAGAACAGATTGAGTTTTAAATTATCAATGGATAGAGAACGGTTCAATAAAGATGAGTAAAGCCGACTAATATAAAATTAAGGAATCCAACAAATGCCAATTCCAATTACTACAAGGTACTGAATGACAAAGGGGGACTATAACAGCTAATAGTAGAATTTCACTGTAATTTTTTAATGATAAAAGAAGGTAAAATGTTTCTTGAAATGTGTAAAGGTCACTTTAATTATGCAGTAGGGGGAGAGATATTATACTCTTCTTCCTCTCCTTCCACCTGGCTTTCTAGTAGTATCGTGGGGAACTGGGGTAACATCGTCAATTCTGCCAATTCTAAAACCGGCTCTTGCTAAGGCTCTAATTGCTGCCTGAGCTCCCGGACCTGGAATCCTAGGACCTACTCCACCAACAGCTCTTACTCGTATATGTAAAGCATTGATTCCCTTAGCCTTGGCAGCGTCAGCTGATGCTACTGCGGATTTCATTGCGGCATACGGAGATGATTCATATCTATCCGCTGTCACGTGTCTTCCGCCAGAACTGAATGAAATCGTTTCAGCACCGCTAATATCTGTAATGTGGACAAGAGTATTATTATAACTGCTAAAGATGTGAGCCACTCCCCATTTATACTGAGTAATATCATCTGTTTCTGAGGACATTAAGAGCATTATGGTTGCTATTGGTGTTATATATTAATGTTAGACTAAACTAAAGAACAATTCAAAGATTTACATATTGCTCCCATATCTTAAATTATACATCGCAAAAGAAATAATTGTTACAAAATTATATGCATTATATGATTCCAGCAAGGATTCGTACATTATATAGATATATGTATTTAACACATTTAATGTATGTTCTTTCTGTACTGTAATTAGATTGAACTCATACTCACCTCTTAATTAGGTAGAATATTTTATTGATCGATTATAAATTCAGCTACACTTTTCTTTTGTAATATGTTCGGTACCCTGGTCATTATACCTTTGAATCAATTCCAAATAGTAATATAATTTCCTCTAACAAACAAAGAAAATGTCTTGATGTATTTCATAGGGAGAAGCCTAAAAATTATGTGGTAGTATACATATTAGACATATTTTGAAAGTGTTCTGTTTCTTCTTCTTTTAAGTTGCATAAGAGAAATAGGACATTTTCGGCTATGGGTTTAGTATTAGAGGAACAAAGCCGATGTGAATGGAAGAAGATTTAAAAAGCCTTAATCTTTCATGATTAAAAGTATCATAATGGAGAAGAAGAAGAAGCTAATATTATCAGCATTAATGATAATATTAGTTTCACTGTTATTACCCACTACTACTCTATATAAACAAACAGCTTCAGCCTTTTTTCATGAAAAGCTCTTTGGAGGAAGTGACAC
>JBKPPX010000349.1:0-2309 GCA_046733815.1 Thermoproteota archaeon
TTATATATGCTTCCGCTTACAAACTATGGAACAACTTACTATTACTATCTCGAATAATGATTTACTATAGATACGTCTGCTTGGATGTTAAAGTGTTCATTTTCTAGCTATTTGAAATTGTTTGATATCTCACAACACAACATAATGATTAGATCTTTCTTTTAGCCAGAACCATATCGGCTGATCCACCACCTATTTTCAAGAGTACAACAAAAAAAGAATATACGAAGAAAGATAATAATCCCCGACTCATATTATTGCCATCACTACTCTACTATTCAAGACCTTTTCTTCTCTGCGATTATTATTATTATTATTTAATCATCAACTAGAAGTTGAAGTAGATGAGGAAGATCTCAGTTTACTTCCAAACCTTAGGATATATGGCGTCATAAAAGTAGAAACAATAACTACTATACCCACTACAGGAAATACGGAAGATGTGATAGCGCCAATATCTTGACCGCCTTTAACAACAACAAGTGATAGTTCACCTCTTGCTGATGACATTCCAAGACCTGTTCTTAATGCTATAATACTATCATATTTTGCTTTGACCAGGATGACCGTAGTTATCAAAAACTTTGAAGCAAATGAAGTTAAAACGAGTATCAATACTGGAGCAATGAAGGCTGGTATTAGCGATACTTGCATTAAAGCCCCGATTGAAATAAAGAATATAGCAGCAAATACATCCCTTAATGGAATGGTAATAACTCTTGCTATGTTAGCACTTTTTGATTCAGCAACTAGCACTCCAGCTAAAAACGCCCCAGTAGCGACTGACAAGCCAAGTCCTTTGGCTACAAATGCCATGCCAAAAGCCAATCCAAGAATAACAATTAGAAGCAAAGCATAATCGTTATTTTTTCCAATTTTATCTATTATATTAGGAATAAACTTTGAGCCAAGAACCAGTATACCTCCAATGAATGCTCCTACTATACCTATTGAAATTATTATTTGTAAAATAGATACTTCACCAGCTGGATTAGCCGCTACAGATTGAAGAACTCCAAGAGCGCTAATAGCCACAATATCTTCGACAATAGTTATTCCAAGTATCAGAGTGGAAGACTTATCTTTAATCATCCCCAGTTCTTCCAAGACTCTAAGAGTTACTACCGTGCTGGTAATGGACAATGCTAGACCAAGAAACATAGAATCAAAAAAATTAAATCCTATTGTTTGAGCAATAAAAGATACAATTAACAACGTGCCTATTGACTCAGGAAGCGCTAGTATAATAGAGATCCTTCCTACAGATCTTAGCTTGGCTATCGGAAACTCTGTACCAATCACAAATAATAGCATTATGATTCCTAACTCGGCAAATACGTTCACCGTTTCTATATTATGTATCAGACTAAATGGTGGAGTGTAAGGTCCAATGACCATTCCTGCGACAATATAACCAATTACCATTGGTTGTTTTAACTTGTATGTGATGATCAGCATTACAGCTGCAACTATCATAATTACTGCAAAGTCTTGAACTATGAAATCAGATGCCAATGAACCAGAGTTAGAGAAGAATCGAGGAAATAAAGAATCACTTGATTGTAAAAGATAAATAGGATTCATAGATTGATAAATATAATATAGCACGTAAAATAAATGATCAGATTCAATCTTTGAGAATAATAATATAAAGATAAAAAATCTTAACTTTGAGTTGTCATAAATGGTTTTAAAAAAGGAAGAATTACATAAAACACGATTCCTCAGACAGCGATGACAACACAATGCAATATACTCAACTTTATGTATCTGATAAAGTCATAGTGAATATTCTTCCGCTTTCTTCTGTCTTATAAGTACAAATTATAGAAGAATCTTATAAAATTAATTAAATTTGATTCTTTCTATGTTTATTGTTTATGGCCAGAACCTTTTATTACTCTAAGTCTAAGGATTCGAAACCTTAGACTATTCTATCGCATATCCAATGATATCAAATTATCTTCATCATCCATCCAGATTATCAGACAGGAGAAAGGAAAGGAAACTTCTTTATCTTTTTCTGAGAGGTTGTGGGTCAAGAATTCCTAAAGTGTGGCACTCTTCACTCTTGTTTAATATCATCAAACTTAGTACCAGAAAAACCTATAACAATTTTTATAAAAGTTAAATAACCTTCAATATTAATAAAATCAAATTATTGCTTCGCTAAGCATCATCTTAATTAACTAAAGTGGAAACACTACCGATTTTTAGGTGAAAGAATATGAAAGATACTAAATTATGTCAACACATTAAAGAATCTCAGGCCTGATATTATTTGTATTGAAGTATCGTACCATTTATCC
>JBKPPX010000350.1:0-3829 GCA_046733815.1 Thermoproteota archaeon
TTGTGATGTATGTCTCGTGGGCTCGGAGATGTGTATAAGAGACAGATAGTATATTACCATAAACCGATGTATACTCTACCAAGTACTCATTCTGCTGTTTCTTCCTTAAGAAGTACATATCATCCACTCTTTGAACAGTATGGAGTAGATCTTGTACTTCAAGGACATAATCACAACTATCAGAGGACATATCCTATCATATTCAATAGCACCAGTCCAAAGCATCCAATAGAAACAAGTACAAATAAAACAACCTATACAGATCCGGATGGTGGGCAGATATTTGTTACAGTAGGCACAGGAGGAGCTAAGCTTTATCCTTTTAAAGATCAAAAAGACGGTAAAAAAGAAAACAACTACAACTACTATGCTAAACAGTATATAGGATATGGAATACTGAATGTGGATATAACAAATAATGGAAAAACATTAACAGGCAGGTTTTATGCTAATAATAACAATGAAAAGATAATAGACCAGTTTACCATTTACAAGTAACTTTACAGCTACTACATTAACAAACATTAGATATGATTTATATATACAGCTTAATACTCTGCTATTTCTTTTTTCATATCCTCATTAATATATCCTTAATTAAGAAGATAACACTATAAGAAATGTAGGGTTATTGAGTCAAAATCTTAATAGATGGTTAGTTGCAAAGTTATGTATACAGTGGAATTAGAGCATCGAGAAGCCTTAACATCAGAAGTAAAATTACCTAGTCTATCTATTATAATACCTACGTATAATGAGTCTGAAAATATCCTGAAATTAATAGATGCAATAAAGGGTAATATTCCATCCAATATTAATACAGAAATTATAGTAGTCGATGATAATTCTCCAGACCAAACCGGCAAGATAGTTGAAAACTATATTCATAATAATATCAGTACAGATGTATCACTGCAACAGCAATTGCATTCTAAAGTTGATAACCAAAACTGTGTGGTTAGAGTTATCCCTAGAAAAGATAAAACTGGTCTTATTGCGGCTATTCTAGAAGGAATAGAATCTTCTAATGGAGAGAGTATCTTGATAATGGATGCTGATTTTTCTCATCCGCCAGAAACTATACCAAAGATAGTAGAAGAGTTAAGAAAGGATCCCAATTGCATAGTTGTTGGCTCACGATATATTAGCCGAGGATCGATAGTAGGCTGGCCATATAAACGACGGGTTATTAGTAGAGGAGCAGCAAAGATTGCACGACATGGGTTGAAGGTACGCAATGTAACTGATCCTATGTCTGGTTTTTTTGCTTTTCCCCGTCATGTAATAAAGAATATAAAATTTGATACCAAGGGATTTAAAATACTATTAGAAATATTAGTAAAGTCAAGAGATATTAGAGTAAAAGAAGTTCCTTATACTTTTCATGATAGAAAATCTGGCCAAAGCAAGATGAATTTCAATGTAATACTTGATTATGCTGGAGCTGTATGGCAACTTTATAGATACGGTCAGAAATCAAAACGACCCATCCAAAAGAAAGAAGAGAAACGCAAGTCGGTGTTATTCTTATCTAAGGCCAGCAGGTTTTACACAGTTGCAGCAAGCGGACTGCTGATAAATTATCTTGTCTCATTTATGCTAGCTGATAATGTTGCAAATTCCGTTAAATCTCTTTCTAACCTCTGGTATCTTCAGGCTACCCTTATTGGGATAATAATATCAATAACCTCCAACTTCTTTCTAAACAAGATATGGACTTTTGAAGATAAGGATTTGTCTGTAGTGAAGACTTTGAAACAGTATTGCTCATTTGCAGGTATCAGCGCCGTAGCTGCTACTATTCAATTATTGCTATTATATCTATTAGTAGTAGAATATGGGTTACAATATAGAGTATCGCTAATACTAGCAATTGCAATTGCATCAATAAGTACCTTTTTACTCAACAAGAAATGGACCTTCCGAGAGAATTTATTGGAGTGATTTTATAGTTGAGCTTATTGGAGTGTTCAACTAAATTTAATTCCCTTAAAGGATAAGGCACGATCAAATTATCGATTCTTTTATTTATTTTGGTCGGAGAGGATCAAAAGAGTAAGTAAACGTATCTGTAGTCAAGCCTTCTCTCATGTACTGATTAAAGATTAAAAGATGGATCGATGTTTATTGCCATTTTAGATCAGCTTTTTATACTTGAATATTAATTTCCAGATAAAAATGGGTAGGGTAGACAAGGGAGTCAACTGCAGTATTCAGGGCTGTGATCAAACGGCTCAACGTTCAATGAGTGGAAGCAAAGCAAGTATGGCAGTAAATATGGATCTCGATTCAACAAGTAAAAGAATTTATCTTTGTAAAGCACACTATAGAGAGTGGAAAAAAGCTTCCAAAAACGAGCGCGAAAATGAAAGAGCACGCTGGGATTAACTATAACCTATCAATTCCTGGTTGTATATCTAGATATCGTGTAAAATACTTACCATTGTATTGTGCGCATATACATATAAAGGAATAAAAGAAGAAAAAATAGAAGAAGACAATAGGAAATAATATGCTTATAATCCTGCATTACATTTTATCAAAAATTATAATGAGCTTTTCTAACTGTCTCTATAGTAGCGAAATAATCAAAAGCCTTTAATTCGGCTGAACTACTTCCCTGTTCAAGAAATTATATGCGTATGCTTAGTCTTCATTCAGATTTCATTGAATATGAACCTATATCTAAAGAAATCAATGATGCAGAGGAAAACATCTCTGAATCTAAGATTCGATTTGATGATCTTGTTGTTACATTTATTGCTGTGGAACGTGGAGATGATGAAAGTATTGCAAAGGCTGCAGTTGATGAAATTAAAAAATATCTTGATACTGTGAAAAGCGAAAGACTACTTATTTATCCTTATGCGCATCTAAGTTCTGATCTTGCTTCTGCTAAATATGCCTATGAACTTCTAAAATTAATAGAGAGGATGACGAAAGACATGAAAGTATTTGTAAGTAGGGCACCTTTTGGCTGGACAAAGGCATTCAATATCAAAGTCAAAGGACATCCTTTGGCAGAAAGCGCCAAAGTTTTAACAAAGAAGACTATTTCTTGTGAGACGTTAGGTAAGAATAATGTCACAATTAATAATATTGCAAATATTGAACATAATGAAGGGCAACTATCATCCGCTCTAAAGGCAGAAGAAGAACAGCAGTCATTTTGGTATATTCTCAGCCCTGGAGGAGAATTGTCTCCAATGAGAACATATGAATTCAAAAAACAAGAACAAAACCTGCATATCCTCGCCAATTATGAGATGGCAAAGAAGAGAACAGTCGATGAAGTGCCTTCCCATGTTAAATTAATGAAAAAGATGTCAATAGCAGATTATGAACCAGCCTCCGATCTCGGCAATATGAGGTTTTATCCAAAAGGCAGATTAATGAAGTCACTAATCGAGCAATACGTTACTAAAAAAGTAATGGAATATGGAGGTATAGAAGTTGAGACTCCTATAATGTATGATTCTAAACATCCATCTATGGAAAGTTACTTTAACCGATTTCCAGCGCGTCAGTATAATATTACATCAGATAATAAACAACTTTTTTTGAGATTTGCTGCTTGCTTTGGTCAATTTTTGATGGCTAAGGATTTTCAAATATCATATAGGCATCTTCCGTTAAAATTGTATGAACTTACTAGATATAGTTTTAGAAATGAAAAAAGCGGAGAATTAGTTGGTCTAAGAAGTTTGAGAGCTTTTAGTATGCCTGATTGTCATGCCATTTGCCGAGACTTAAATCAGGCTAAAGAAGAGTTTTTGAAGAGATTAGAATTGTCAATTACTGTGATAAATGAATTAGGATTATCCACGAA
>JBKPPX010000351.1:0-5625 GCA_046733815.1 Thermoproteota archaeon
TATATATCCTGAACCATATCATGTATCTTTAGGTAATCAGGTATTGTACCCGTTATTCTCCGAGTTTATCGCAGGAGCCTTCTCGTTCATTTGGTTTGTAGTAAGATTCTGAAATTCCAATATCGTGTCCATAATTATCTCAACGTTGATTGGTTTAATGACTTGTTCAGTGCGACTCTTGTAATATTTGCCTATGCCATGCGCTGATTTCCACTCATGGCGTCTAATTCCAGGAGCCAGTCTATGACGAATACCTTGTTTCCATAATGCATCCTCTATCAGTCTTTTAATTCCACTACTCTTCAATTTCTTTTCGAAAAGTAACCGACAAAACTTTGCACCATAATTCATTTTGTTGTCTACCATAAATCATCCATAACCCATGAATCTCCGTTTATTTTTCGCCATATTCAGCACCAAAAATCCATCTTTTTTATCTACATAATCTAATTCTCCACATTTAGAGGATCCTCCGGAATTTTTTAAATACTTAACAAGAAACCTTTCTTCAAATACCTCACTATCTACCAACCATATAATGTGCTATAACGGAATCATTATTGTATAGCTCTTGCTAATTGTAAGATTATCTATTAATATAGTTTAATATCTGATAAGTTTCTCTTCATGAATGCCTATTCTAAAACTGATCATCTTATTTGTTACTTAGTATTCTTATAACTTAGTTATGAAGGGGTCTAAACCTATTGTATCTTCTTCGATTATGGGTCATTCTCTATTGGACATCTTGATATTACTACTCACTAGGCTTGTTGGCTTCTATTGCGGCATCTATCTTTTTATCCAAGTCAAATATTTGACTGAGAAGTTTGTCCTGATGTTTTTGGAACTGTTGTATTGAGTTCAAGATTCTATCATGAATTTCCTCCAGTTCACTGATGCGTCTAAGAGTCTCATCTTGTTTAACAGAGGTTTTCTTCTGCGTATTATAGATCCACCAACTTATTACTGCACCAACTATCGCTCCTAAAGCAATACTTAGATATGTACTTGACGCATTTGTCATATCTACACAATTCTTAGTTATTTCAGGCATGCATCCCCAAAGTGCAAGAATTTGAAGCAACATAGAATAATGATATTGGCTCATGATGTTATAATTTGCCCCTTTTCTTTAAAACTGGTCAGAAGTCTTGGTTTGTTCCTAATTCTTCTATTCTCTCCTTCTTGTTTCTTATCTAATTCTGTATCCCCGTAATTAGGTCTCCTCGACTCTTCACTATCGGATCGTATTCAAGTTCACTTTACTTTATTTCTTCTTTGCTGATATGATAAGGCAAAGTCAGATTCTCTCCCGGCTGCTTCTATTTGAGCAATGCAAAATATAGAGTAGATAGATCTTGACAATGGTGTTAAGTTTTGATGACTGTCTACTTTAATTAATATATTAACGATTATAGTTTTTTAATCTTTATGAACTATCAAACAGTAATAGATAAAGAGCATAATAACGTATTGAGGAAAAACACTTTATCTAGCCTAGAAGACAGAAGCGAAACAAGTCGCAATTTTCTTGCTAACACTGACAAACGAGTAGATTTCCTATTATGTCGTTCATGTTTTTGGTGTGCCTCATACCTTAACTTCGGTGAATTATCCATTATTAGGTGTCCTATCTGTCACAATAACTACATGGAACAACTTCCCGTATCAACCCAATGAGATCGGAGTTATACATACCGCTACATTACCCAAATGAATTAGATTGACAGTTTTATTTGTATTTGGTCTTTAATACACCTTAGTGTTTCGGCTCAAATTGACAGAGAATCGATGAGAGGTATTCTGCATGATTTATATAATATCTCTACTTTTCAGTAATATCTCCAACGTCCCATATTATTGTGGAGATATTTATCATCCGTGAATATATCGCTGTACAATAGCTCGCTAAAAGAAAGAAATAACAGGCAATTATAAAGATAACTAAACTTAAACTATGAGTGGAGATATAGAGACATACATGCCTACACTAAAATAACTTCAATCCTGATCCTTTTGACAAAATAAACAAAAGTCGAAATGGTGGATATAGTAGATGTAATTCTTTACTTTCCTGTTTGCATTCAGTAAAACATCAAAATCTATTCCGTAGGTTTATGTTACGATACAGTATAGTATTATTTCATCTACAGAAATTTGATTAGACATTTGGATATGTAAATTGTGACAACAGTGTAAGTAATAATCACGATTCTCTTGTTTATTTCAGCTGATGATCTTTATTTACAATAGTCACAAAAAGAAGGAGTATTAGTATTGTTGCCAGAATGTGAACTCATTTATTACCCGTCAATAATGATAATGATGTCATTCTATTTCACTAAACCATTCTCTCTTTATGGTCCAAATGGTCCATGGTATTTCTCTGCTCCTATTGATCCAAACATTCGCAGCTGACTGAATGAACCTATATGTTGACCTTCTGATGTATGTAGAACCTGACTAAAAGCAATAAACTATCCAATTTGTTAAATATTACTTACCTGAAATACACAAATGGCTCAAAATAAGAAGAAAAAACAGTTAAACCACCGCTCTTGTGATGTTCTAATTATAGGTGCTGGTTCTGCCGGTCTTCGAGCCGCAATTGAAGCTCATGATGCCGGTGCTGACGTTCTCATAATTAGTAAAAGTAGAAAAGGAGATCCTCATACAGTACTAGCACGAGGTGGTATCAATGCAGCTCTTGGTACTATGGACCCTGAAGATAACTGGACGATACACGCAGCTGATACTTTAAGAGAAGGACAATTTCTTGCAGACTATGAAAGAGTTGAGCTACTTTGCAAAAATGCACCTAATGCTATAAATGAATTAGTCAATTGGGGTGCCAGATTTCATAGAGAAAAAGATGGTAGATTAACACAACGATTCTTTGGAGCTCACACTTATAGAAGGACTGTATTTTACGAAGATTGGACTGGTGAGGAAATAATTCGTGTTTTAATGGACCAAGTTAGTAAGCGGAAAATCAAAATTATAGACAATGTATACGTCATTAAATTATTAAAATCAGATGATGTAATTGAAGAAGGACCAACAGAAGGAGAGAAAGAAGGAGAGAAAAAAGAGGTCAAAGGAGCACTTGGCATAGATATCCAAAAAAAAGAAATTGTGATATTTGAGTGCAAGTCTTTAATACTTGCTGCTGGTGGATTTACGCGAGTCTATTCAGTCAGTAGTTCTAGAATTTTTGAAAACTATGGGGAGGGTGTGGCTCTAGCATATGAAGCAGGCGCAGATCTAGTAGATATGGAGATGGTACAGTTCCATCCTACAGGAATGGTTTGGCCAGAAAAAGCATTGGGTACTTTAGCCACTGAAGCAATACGTGGTGAAGGAGGCATATTACTAAATTCAAAAGGTGAGAGGTTCATGAAAAATTACTATCCTGAAAGAATGGAGCTAGGACCACGTGACATAGTAGCCCGTGCAAATTATAATGAAATAGTCGCTGGCAGAGGTACAGAACATGGAGGAGTTTGGTTGGACGTAACCCATCTACCAAAGGAAAAAATTTTAGACAGACTGCCAACCATGTATGAACAATTCAAAAATATTGCTGGAATTGACATATCCAAGGAGAAAATGGAGGTTGGACCGACTGCACATTACTCTATGGGTGGAGTGGTAGTAGATATAAAATGTAGAATAGCAAATATTAGAGGTTTATTTGCTGTTGGAGAAGTGATAAGTCAGATTCATGGTGCTAATCGTTTAGGTGGAAATAGCTTGCTAGATACAGTAGTTTTCGGAAAAATTGTTGGTGGTGAAGCGGCGAAATTAGCAAAGGAAGTTGAAGGAGAAATAAAGAAAACTGGAGGACCATCATCATCACAGCTACGATTGAATCTTAATAACCAAAAAGAATTTGATTATGATGATGGAATTTTTATAGTTAAGGAACCGATTAAGTTTCGCAATGAAATACAAGAGTTAATGAAACAGGATGCAGGAATAATAAGAGAAGAGACAAAGCTGCAAAATGGATTAAAAAGAATCTTGGAATTAAAGAATGAGTTTTATTCTAAAGATAATATTTTAAAAGAATTCGAAATTGATGATGATGCTAATAGTGAAAATGTTGTTTTAACTTCGCAAGTAAAGTCTTCACTAGTTGTTTGTGAAGCTATAATTAGAAGTGCCCTGATGCGACAAGAGAGCAGAGGAGCTCACTACCGGTCTGATTTTCCAAAGATAGATGACGAAAAATGGAATGTAAACATCTATTGCAGGAAGGTAGCCAGAGAAATGGTATTGTTTAAACAGAATGTTAAAGAAATCAAAGGACCATTGGCAGATTTGCTTGAAGCGCATGTCAAACCGGAACACCATCGTGAATTCGAATAATAATTAGACAAATCTACGATTAATTTGCTGAAGTCATCAAAGAAAAAAATAAAATGAATGAATTGAATAAAAAACTATTTTAAGCAGATATAATTTTTTATGATGATGTTATAAAAAACTATGTGAAGGTTGAATATCCTTTGTATCAGCAACCTTAACAAAATCTCTCTCTTCCTCTCCATATCCTCATCATACATTGTATAAGGACCGTTTACGACTTAGTCTATATGCCTTGCTCTCTCCTTATCATTAGAGGTATTGTTCCCACATTGCATCTAAAAGTAAAAGTGATAAAAGCAATATGATAGAATGTAATAGATAAACACAAAAACTAAGGGAGAAGGTAAAATTAAAAAAATGAAAACAAATAATGAAAAAATGATAACAAAGAAACAGGCAGATACTTCATCAAACAAAGACAAAAATGATAAACATAGTGATAGCACTGTGTCATCATCACGGTCATCATCAGAAGACAACAACAAGAGACTTGAGAATGTGTTAGTACTTCAAGGCGGTGGCTCACTGGGAGCTTTTGGTTGCGGAGTATACAAAGCACTTGCAAACAACAACATCAAGCTTGATATTATTGCAGGCACATCTATTGGTGGCATAAACGCAGCAGTTATAGCTGGCAGCAAGGATAAAAAACATCCAGAACATCTCTTAGAGCAGTTCTGGTTGGAATTATCTGAGGGCTTTGTAGATTTGGATAAAAATACTCTTCCTTCTGCTTCCTTACCTAAATTTGTAGAACGACTATTATTACCATCTAGTTATCACGACTACATTCCTACAACCTCTTTATCAAAGCAAGAAAGTTATTCAACAACAAATACAAATGAACATGCCATAAAAATGAAGCAGATAAGATCATTCTATAGCTCAGCTATTTTTGGAAATGATAAAATGTTTAAACCTAGATGGATACAGGAAACTGCTCTAACAGACCCAGAATATTTTACACCATCAAAATGGACTTATATGTATGATCATTCACCTTTAGTAAAAACTTTAGAAAAATATATTGATTATGATAAATTACAACCTAATGGAAATCCTAATGCACGTTTGATCTTGACTGCTGTAAACATTTTAACTGCAGAACCACTCACATTTGATAGCTCTAAGCAACAAATAACATCAAAACATATTCTTGCAACATCTGCTTATCCCTTGTACAACTTTCGTTGGATAGAAGTAGAAGATGGAGTATATGCATGGGATGGAGGTTTATTGAGTAATACTCCA
>JBKPPX010000352.1:0-6536 GCA_046733815.1 Thermoproteota archaeon
GAGTTTGTATGATTGAGTAGAAAGAGACAGATAATGATGATGATGATGTTGTTCTTCTTAATTGTAGTTTTTCTCCGAATCAATATTGTCTTCTTCTTTCAGTCCTTCAGTCTTCTCTTCCATTACCTTATTCAAAATAACTCCTATATCACGTGGAGATATTCTTGCCTCCTTAGATATTTGACGATAAGTCTTGCCTTGATTGTATAAGTCTAAAACAAGTGTTTCTCTTTCCTGTCTTGTTAATATCGTCATTATTTACTTTATTAAGAATTATATTATGATGGAAGCTTATAGCTATTGTTGTTATTGTTATCATTTGATACCAATTTTGTTACCATTGCTATCACTTTGTTATCTCTGATATCATCTGTTTTCAACTGTTACCAATGCGTGGTATTTGAATTCAAAATGTCTAGTAATAATGCGGTCATATATGTATTAACTATTGTGATGAATTTCTTTTGAAATATGGTGTTGATTAATACCTAATAGGTTAAGATGCTGATATTTGTCATAATTTTCTGGTAGTTTGTCATTAATATTTTCAGTGAATTGTATGTTTATACTTAGAAGATACTCTGCTAAACACAGCTTTATATTTTGTTATTCAAAATTTCTTATTTAATGCAGCTTGCTTGCTTTACATAAAGGAAGAGACCTCCGGTGCATCCGAACCTCCAATTGAATGATAATGATAGAATTCTGGAGACACCGAGGCACAGAAGATAGATAGATTCACAACTGTATGGCATGGAATATTTTTAGAAATATCTTTACCTGATAATTATAGATTTACTAATCAACACAAAAGAATACCACTATATGCTAAATGATCTATTAAATGAAACAGCTAAGGACCTAAACATGGTAGAATTTGGGTTCAGTTTCTCTATACTAATATCTTTCGAGTTGCCATATTTACCTCCGAGGCCTTTGCAATCATACCTACTTAGGACCATGTAACCTTGGAGAATTATATAGTTTTTATTATAACGGTATTATAATTTGCTTATTGAGCATAAGAATATGAGTGATGCATATGCTTCCTTTTGTAATTAAGAATGATTACTTTTACAGCTCTAACTTATCAACGTTAAAGATAGAGAAATATGCCACATCCTATAATGTCTGACGATAAAATACCTGAAATACAAAGAGCTTTGGTTCTTCAAGGTGGAGGTGCGCTTGGTGCTTATGATGCAGGAGTGTTTCAAGCACTCTATGATACTCTACCTAAAGAAGATGAACACAATGGTGAAAGAGGAAGACCATTATTTGATATTGTTGCCGGAACTTCTAGTGGAGCCATGAATGGAGCGATATTGGTAAGCTATGTTGTAGAGAAAGGAACTTGGAACGGCAGCATAGATAGGTTAAATGAATTTTGGCGTTATGTGTCTGTTAATCCTAATGTACAAAATATTCCGGGCTTTAGTAGTTGGTGGCAGAATTGGCATAACCTCAATCCTAATGCTGCTTCAGACGAATTAGCTCGAAAATATTATTCTACAAAGGAGTTCTTGTTTACTGGGGTCCAGCATGTATTTTTTCCCTTAATGCCAACACCAGATATGAAATTCTTTGACCCCCAAAATACATGGTATCGTTATGACAACGAACCATTAAAGAAGAGTTTGGAGCAATTTGCCAATTTTCCTATAGCAACGGATTTTAGAGAAGAAAGTCGACAAAAGCAGCCCAGACTTTTATTGGTTAGTGTGGATGTGTTGGAAGGTGCTGTTGTAACATTTGATAGCTATCCGAAAGTTGATGGAAGTAGAAAGTCAGAGTATGATGCTTATTACTATTCAGCTAATGGAACAAATGAAATAAACAACAACAACAAAGACGAAAGGTATGAATATACTATAAGTTATGATGATGGTATCATATCAGACTATGCTATAGCTAGTGCATCTGTACCTATAAACTATGATTATGCAAAGATAAAGGCGAATAAATTAATAATAGATAAGCAAGGAAATGAGAAAATAGAAAAAGTTCAACGCTATTTTTGGGATGGCGGCATAGCAAGTAATACTCCCTTAAGGGAGCTAATACAATCGCACAAAGACTATTGGTTAGATGTAAAAGGAAAGGGAAAAGATGATGCTGCCATTCCAAATTTAGATGTGTATATTGTTGATGTGTGGCCAACTAGGCAAAATAATATTCCTGTGGATCATGACGGTGTTGTGGATAGAAACTATGAGTTGCTCTTAAGTGACAAGACAGCGTACGATGAGAAAGTTGCAAACATTGTATCAGATTATATTAAATTTGTTTCTAGAATGAAAAATCTTGCAGTTGAAGCAATTGATGAAATTACTGATACAAATAAAAAGAAGACTCTGCAATTTGACCTTGAAAATATCTTAAAAACAAAAGCAAAAAGTAGCCATCGTAATGGAGATCCCAGGATATATGAGGACTTGACAAAGGGAAGATTTGAAATAAATGTAAAGCGAATAGAAAGGATAAGCAATACTGAATATGATATATCAAATAAACTGTTTGACTATTCAGTAGATACAATAAAGCAATTAATAAGAGACGGATATGACGATGCAAGAAAAGTAATCAAATAATACGAAAGTTAACCATCATTTTTTCTCATTTAAATCACCTTATCTTCTTCCCTTTGGAATACCTCTAGTAATTTTGTCCCAGGGTTTACTGTATTATATCATTTGATTCCATTTTACTATGGTATATTTTTGCCTATTATAGAGATATTCAGGTTTTGGAAACCCTTATAGGACACAGTTCGTTCAAAGGGCTATTGACTAATAACTCACTTGCTAATTTCGCAATCGCTAATAACCGCAATGAGTTGTGGGATCACGTAGAAGATTTGCGAACTTTCTTGAAGGCAGCAGAACAGATGGTATTATCACTTGCAGATATGCAACTGCTAGTCGAACAGGCATTGATATTATTGGAGATGTTTTACGTTCACATGCCGCTTAAACGTGCCATGCACGCTATAGATCCGATCCAACGGCTAAGACTACTAAAGTATCGACTTGCTCAAATGTCTGAAGAAAACAAGATTAGCCAGGTTAATTTCCATAGCGAGATGACGAGAATTTTTACGTCACTGCGTGACCTTCATACTAACTATTTTCTACCATCGCCTTATAATGATAAAATAGCTTTCCTGCCTTTTCACATCGAAGAATATTTCGAGGGTGAGCAAAGGAAATATATCGTTTCAAGGCTAGCCGCAGGGTTAGACCATCCGACATTCAAGCCCGGCGCTGAAGTACTATATTGGAATGGAGTGCCCATTGAAAGAGAAATAGAGCTTAATGCAGCTCTACATGCAGGTAGCAATACTGAGGCGAGTCATGCTCGAGGACTTGATAGTTTGACAATTCGTTATATGAAACGCGAATTACCTCCAGATGAGGAGTGGGTAATAATTGGATATCGCTCACTTAGTGGTGAGAAGCTTGAATTGAAGCAAAACTGGCTTGTTATGTCCACCAATGAAATAGGCGCCTATTTTCCTGCTCCGTTAACCAAGGCGGCGACATCCCAGGGTATTGATATCGAAACATACATGATTCAGCAGACGAGAAAAGCTCTCTTTGCTCCAGATGTCATGAAAGCTCAAATGAGAATAGCGAGTGGCGAAATTTCACTTGCAGAACCTCCAAAGGGCTTGGAGACCTCAATGCCTACTGTGTTTATAGCTCGTAAGGTAGAGACTCCCTCCGGATCTTTCGCGTATATTCGTATTCGCACATTTGCAGTGGACGATGATGAGAAGTTTATTAATGAGTTCGCGCGGCTAGTGAAACTCCTACCACAAAACGGCCTTATTCTAGATGTGCGGAATAATTCTGGTGGATTGATCTATGCAAGTGAACGTCTACTACAACTTTTGACTCCTTATCACATTAAACCTGAGCCCGCGCAGTTTATCAACACACTTTTAACCTATGAGCTATGCCGCAGAAATGCACCTTCTCCTTATATAGATCTAAGTCCATGGCTTAAATCTTTAAAACAAGCTTTTGAGACTGGTGCAACATTCTCACAGAGCATTCCGATAACACAAGAAGACTGGTGCAACGATAGAGGCCAGATATATTATGGCCCTGTAATACTAATTACTGACGCTCTCTGCTACAGTGCGACAGATATATTCGCGGCAGGATTTCAGGACAATAAAGTAGGCCCCATACTAGGTACAAGTGGAAATACGGGAGCCGGAGGAGCAAACGTGTGGACTCATGATCTACTCGAACAACTCATTCGGCAGGGAACAGGCGATGCTGATTCTCAAATCAAATCCCTCCCAAACGGAGCTGGTATGCGTGTTTCGATAAGGCGTACTTTGCGTGTACACGAACGTGAAGGAATGCCACTAGAAGACCTAGGGGTTATTCCTGACTCTTCACTCTACGTAGCCCAATCTACGGATATACATAAAATGACTAAAGAAGACTTACTTAATGACAACATTGATTTAATCAATCATGCAGCGGATATCTTAGCTAAGATGCCCGTATACAGGATATCACCAGAAATTAGCCCAGATGCAGAGAGACTCACAGTTAAAATTGAGACTGAAAACATCTCTCGCCTGGATGTGTTCATGGATGATCGACCTAAGCTAAGTGTTGATGTTATGAACAATTCGGCTCAATTTGTCTTAAATGAGCTGGAACACAAGCCAAGTTCCATAAGAATAGAAGGTTTTAAGGAAAAAAATCTTGTTGCAGTTTACCGAGCTAAGATTTGAAAAATAAGTCATGAAGTTGTACTAAGAATTATACTAAGAGTGATTTATATTTTATTTCAGATTTTAAGAAGCGTTTCATAGTATGATAACAAAAGCACTCTCTTTCCGCTCAAGTTTTTTCGATTTGTGTTTAATACCAATCAATAGCTTACTGCATAATGGCTAGAGGACATTAAAGCTAACTTTATACATTTAGATTAAAAGCTAACAGATCATTATGCTCACACACAATAAAACTAGAAATTTTATCTTTTGATTATATCTTTCCATTTTATGCGCTCATATGAGTAAACCTTAGATAAAAGTATTATAGATGGACTTTGCTGTCGTCTTGTATAAAGGCAATTTTTAGTAAATAATGATTCTATTGCTCTATGTAGTCTTAAATACAATGGACATAAAGGAATTACCAATGAGTAGTAAGAAACACTCTATAGTCCGTTTATCAGTCTCTATAATATTCGCTGTTTTCATAGTCACTACATTAAGCATCATTATCATTCAGATTGATTTGAATCCATCTCAGACTGCAATGGCACAACAGCAGCAACAATCACAAGTTAACCAAACATCTTCAGTTCTAAAACAGCAGCCTAATTTGCTAGGCTCATATTTTGATATCAATAATGTGACCTTTTCACATCATATGGCTTCTGTTAATGGTATTCAACTTCACTATGTAATAGGTGGTCAAGGAGATCCTGCTGTAGTGCTATTGCATGGATGGCCACAAACATGGTATGAATGGCGTCATATTATGCCATCTCTGGCTAAAAATTATACTGTTATAGTACCTGATCTTAGAGGGCTTGGCGATTCTTCAAAACCGGTTACGGGCTATGACGGCAAAACTACTGCAGAAGATATCTATCAACTCGTATCTCAACTAGGCTTCAAAGACACATTCCTAGTTGGGCATGATTTGGGTGCACTGGTAGCATTTTCGTATACTGCTGCTCATCCCAGCGAGGTTAAACGCTTGGTTATTCTTGATGTTCCTATTACAGGCTTTGGTCCAGCACTAAACTCAACACGTTTATGGCACATTCCATTTCATATGGTACGAGATATACCAGAAACACTTGTTGAAGGAAAAGAAAGAGAATACCTTACTTGGTTCTATAGTAATTATTCATATAATCCTGATTCAATCACAAAAGAGGATATAGACGAATATGTCAGTCATTATTCTGCTCCTGGTGGAATGCGTGCCGGCTTTGAGTACTACAGAGCCTTCCCGATAGATGCAGAACAGATTAAAGAATACTCTAAGGTCAAGCTTCCGATGCCTGTTTTAGCTCTTGGTGGAGAGAATAGTTTCGGCACTGCGCCATTGGTTTCAATGCAGTCTATAGCTACAAATGTGCGTGGTGGCGTAGTTCCTCTCTCCGGACATTGGATTCCAGAAGAGCAGCCAGAGTTTGTTGTAAAACAACTTGCCAATTTCTTTGGCGGTAATAATACTAATGCTAGTCAATGAGTGAGCTGAGGGTATTCCACTATTTTTTGTGTACAACGAAGCTTAAACAACTAACCCACTGTAAATGCGTATGTCTGAAATCCCTTTCCTTTTACATCCATTATGAGTGAATGGTTACCGTATCCATCATGGCAGTTGCAATCTGGACAGGCACTTGTAACGCTATATCAAATATTACCCAACCTACTTTGGTCATAGTTGGAACAGATGATGCTCCACTGCAAGACTCATTAATGCTAGCAAGAATAATCCCGGGATCATGGCTTGTTCAGATAAGAAATGCGGGACATGGGCTAATGT
>JBKPPX010000353.1:0-6606 GCA_046733815.1 Thermoproteota archaeon
CCTATAATCAGTATATTTAGAAGTAGCACAAGCAAAAAAATAACTCCTAAAAGAGATTTTATCTACAGGACTACAAATAAAGCGATAAGAAATAAAAATTAATAATCAGAAATCTTCCCATATTCAATTCTAAAAATATTAAATGTTTCACTCATTTCCAAATTCTTATTGGTTGGCGCTGCCATACTGCTCTTATTTATTAACGCTCTGCTCTTTTTTACAGCTGTACCAATTTGCAAATTTTATCAATGCTTGTGTGCGATGAGAAAATTCTTCCTTTCTATTTTCTTGATGTAATTGACCAAATGTTAGACTGATTCCATCAGGAATAAATATTGGATCGTATCCCCAGCCTTTACCCATCGGTCTATGAGATATCTTCCCTTTTCTTTCACCTACAAAACTTTGTAAAATATTACCGTCGTAGAATACAATGACCGATTTAAAGTAAGCAATTCTCGTTTTTGAGTTGATTAATAATTTTATTATTCCATCATTACCAATTGTTTCAAAAGAGTAAGAAGAATATTGACCTGGAAAGCCATTCAGCTCAGCAATAAAGAGTCCGTCATCCTCTACAATAATAGGCATTGATATCTTTTCAAACGCAGATTTCGATTTCTCTATCGCTATTTCGATCAAAAAATTGGATTGAATTTCAGTCAATATTGTCCTTGAAAAATATATATCAAGGGAGTATTTTTGCAAGACTGACTGAATCTCTATATACTTATTATAATTATTACTGGCAAAGTGAAGTGATTTCATTTATTATAATAGATAGCAGCAGACATAAAAGTACATTCATATTTTTAATCAGTATTAGTCATTAAATTAATGTATGAAAATAATAATATACTTTTTACCGACTGAATTTATAATGAATTGAAAATTGAATTAATTGCTAAAATAGAAAATTGCAGTATCTCTGAAACAACAAATTAAATTACTCTAAAATAACAGAGCTCTTATTTCATTATATAGGTGTGAATTAGTATAAGATAAAGTAATTAAATTGGAAGGTACTAATCAACAAAAATACCTCTTAGTTATTTGATTCATTTTGCATTCGCAATATACATCTTATAGTAATTCCTTCTACAACAAATAACTCTATGCATTATTCAGTTATGTCAGAAGCACAGATATTTCAAGAAATAGAATGCTGTTATGGTTAATATTTTCAGTATCTTAATGTTAGATATTCATATAATCTCAAAATTTATCAATTGAATTCAGATCGCTTGCGGAGATCTAACATATTCAAGATAACATCCCTTATTAGAATTAAACTCTGACCAGATTCGCCTCATGAAAAATTGCTTATACAAAACGGCCAAGTATTATGAGAAATCTCGTTACTACATCAATTGCGTGTACCTCCCTCGCCTTTCAATTTCTGAAACATTTTTTAAGATTTTCTGCGTTTCGTATTCTCCGTATATTTCAGAATATCCTAGTAGAAAACCTTCGTAAGCATCTTTGTAGAGTGATACATGTGCACTACTAAGTATCTCTTTAATTAATCTAATATCCACCGCGCGATCTTCCCTACGCTTGGAATAATAAGATAAGCCAAAATCAAGCACCACTAATTTTTTACTGACTATAAAATTTGAGGTTGTGAGATCTCCATGAATAATATCATTCATATGTAGCAATGCAGTATATTTTCCAATTTCTTCGCATAAGCTTGGAGTAATAACATCCTTTGCAATTTTACCATCCACAAATTCCATTATGATTTCTGCATAAAAAGGATCTACAAAATATAAAAATGGGGATACAACACCTGTCATTTTAGAAGCAGAAATCATATTGGCTTCATTTATTGTTCGACTTCTACGAATTTCATCATCTAATGATTTATGCCGATATGACTTTACTTTCCTGATCTTTGAGATCATTCGTTTACCATACCAGTTGCCAACATAAATGTCAGCCTCAGCTCCTCTCTTAAGTAGTTTCTTTGTCTGCTGCAATAGTAATATATCATTGATCTTGAAGATAAAAATGTGAGTGCTGTTGAACGAAGAAGGGGAGAGAAAATCATCCTGCAAGAAGATTGCGCAGAAGATAGACTAAGAAATGGTATACTCACTTTAACTAACCTGCGCCTGATCTTCGAAAAGACTGAGGGAACGATGGTCTTTCTTTCAAAAAAAACTGGAGAGGCGGTTTTAGATATTCCCCTTGATAAAATATCATCTGTAAAGGCAGAAGGCTTTCTGATAAAAAAAGTTACAATTATTGTGGATCACACTGTTTACAAGTTTGGGGTTTTTAATAATAGCAAATGGGTAAAGGCAATCGAGAAGCAAAAAATGACAACGTGATCAGATAGTTAATCACGCCAGCAAACGTCTACAGTATCTATTCTCCAAGACTGTTGTATAAAGGATTCTTCTATACTTACGCCCTTCTTAAGGGTATTATAATAAAGAAGTCCCGTCCATGCAATTTGCGCTCCATTATCTCCTGCGAAATGGAGAGGACAAATTAAGAATTTTCCATTTTGTCTTTTACATGCAATTTTAAGCATTTGTGCAAGTCTCTTGTTTGCCGCTACTCCTCCTACTATCATTATCTCTTTTTTACCAGTAAACGACATAGCACGTTCTACCGTTTCTGTGAGCATTGCAAATGCAGTTTCTTGTATGGAATAGCAGATTTCTGAAAATTCATCCTTTTTATTTAGGACAAGCTTCTTTGCATATGTAAGCAATCCTGAGAAAGAGACATCATTGCCTTTGACAACATAAGGTAAATGCATGTACTTATCTGATGATCGATTCGCAAGCTGTTCTATTCTGTCTCCACACGGAGATGCAAAACCTAATGATCGTCCGAATTGGTCGAGCAGTTGTCCTATAGTGATATCAAGAGTTTCTCCAAAGACTCTCCATTTATTTTTTGAAAAGGCTAGAATCATTGTATGTCCACCGGATACTAGCAATACCAGAGGATCCGAAGCATGTGTAAGCATAACTCCTAATTCAATATGTCCTAACGCATGATTAACGGGGATAAGTGGTTTTTTATAGAAATTAGATAAAGTTCTTGCAATCACTGCGCCTACTCTTAGACAAGGCCCCAATCCCGGTCCAGCAGAATAGGCAATGATATCTAAATCCTTTATACTGATTTTTGCTTCTTCTAATGCTTGCGTCAAAATATCGGTAGACTTTTCAGTGTGATGTCTTGAAGCTTCACGAGGGTGTATACCATACCCCTCAGGTGGTCTATAAACATCTCGTTTATCTGAAAGCACTTTGCCAATTTTATTATTAGATGGTTTCTGTTCCACAACAGAACACCCAAATGTATGGGCGGAACTTTCTATTCCAAGAGATATCAGATTATTATAATCAACCTCTGCTTGTTGCAGAAACGATTTTGATAACATCATTATTTTTGAGTTTATAATCTGAACTCAATCTCTGTTTAGTTCGTGCGTCTATGGCATATAAGAAACCCTTTACTAAATCAGCATGAATCACATAAGCCAAATCTTTAGCAGTAGATCCTATAGGCAGCAACCGCGCATCAGGAAGAATATTACCTTTTTTATCTGTTAATTTAAGCTCATCTTCTACAGTATAAACAACTATTAAATTTAGTAGTTTGAAGCACACATAATTTATCACTTCTTGTATACCTGTTGAGCCATACTTTGAAATTATGTTATGTATCATGGTAAGTGCCTTTGTTTGCTTGTCATTAAGCTCCGCTCTCGGTTTTATAGTAAAAGAATTATCCCCTGGAAGGTAATGAATAATCCCTTTTTTTGCAGCCCGCCTTAGGAGATTTTCTGCTTCAGAAGCGCAAACAATGACATCACGACCTGTTTTTTTAATCGCAGTGATATTTTTGTCTACTGACGGAAGATCTGCTTTATTTGCGGCTAGAACAATTGGTTTAGATTTAAGCCTAATAATTTTACAGAAACTAAAAATATCATCTTGTGTCCATAAAACTGCTTTTTTATTATATAACCCTGTTTCATTTAGAGCATTAGCTATATGACTGGGCCTAATAGTTAGTCCGGATAATCGTTTAGTAAGCATCTGATCCAGTTTTTGTGTTTGACCTTCTGCTTCTCTAGAAACTTTATTCCAGTCTCTATTAACAAGTGAGGCAAGCCACCTATCAAACTCTTCCTCTACAAACCTAATGTCCGATATAGGATCTCCTGTACCTAGAGTAATTGGTTTACCGTCGCTATTGGTAGAACCAGATGCATCCACTACGTGAACTAGAGCATCCGCCTGTCTTGCGTCATCTAAAAACTTATTTCCTAGGCCTTTACCTAGGTGAGCTCCCGGCACCAGTCCTGGAATATCAATCAAATTTATTGGAATAAACCGATTGCCCTCAATGCATACTGAATGAATTGGACTGTCTTGAACACCAAATTCTCTACATACACAGTTTTGTCTAACATACGCTACTCCTATATTTGAATTAATGGTTGTAAACGGGTAATTTGCGGCCTGCACAGTAAGTGCTGTTGCTGCATTAAAGAAAGTAGACTTTCCAACATTGGCTTTGCCAACAATACCAATGAGCATAATAATACTATAAGGAAATAGATGTCCTGATTAATATCTTTCAGCATCAAGATGAAATTTGTAATTATCATAATACGATGAAATGATAAATATTTTTGCGAGCAAAATCATTTACTCCTCTTTGATAAAACAGAATATAGATCCTGTCTTAGAAATAAAGTTATCCTACTTAAGATAGAATTTCTTAATTCAGAGAAGATTTTTATCCATTTCATAATTAAGACAATATGGTAAGTGTAATTGGCTGGGATCGTAGCGGTTTACAACCTTGGCGTGGACTCGTCTAAGAATGCAATCTATTACCTTGCACATTCAATGAGAATGCTGCAGCATAGAGGTAAAGCCTATTGGAAAATCGCTATAGGAAATGGAGTAGCTGAAAGGGAAGGATCACTTCCTTCTGACGACATTATTTTGAAAATTGCTCAGAATGAAAAATTATTTGGTGATAATGGAATAGGATATCTTTCCAAGAGGTCACCGCAATTTCCTAGCATGAAGATAATACAGGTATTGCTTGATGGCTTCCTTGTAGATACCGAAAAGTTATACTTGCATCCTAATATTGGACAAGCCAAGGAATCAGATTCTCTTTTTAAAATATATTACATATTTGTGGATCTATTAATCAAAAAACAAAATCCAGAACGAGCAGCAGAATTCTTGGACAGACATTTGAAAGGAAATATTATCCTAAAATTGCATGACAACATCTATGCTTATAGAAATAGCAGTGGTTTCAAGCCGCTTGTTACGGCTACCAACAAGTCCAAGACCTTAAGCATTATCGCTTCGGAAAATTCATTGAGAACTTCATTGATCGACATGTGTTTTAATGATGTAGCGGCAGGCCAGTTAATAAGAATGAGTAAAGAAAATGGATTGGAAATTCTTGTTCATCTCTCGAAAGATCGAGTGATGATGGATCCGTTTGAATTTATCCGAGAATCTCATGTTACAGCAATAGTCAATGGCAAAAGTATTTACGCCATTAGAAAGAATATTGGCAAAGAACAGGCTAATTTTTTAGCAAACGGTGTAGAACTTGATTCAGCATACGCTGAACCTGATTATACTCGTCCAATGACTTTAGGCTTTAGCACCGAGTATCAAAAATACTCCAAAACCTTTGAGGCATCGGAGGGTATAATCAAAGATAGATATGATGATTCTGATCATATGATTGACTTTTCTGAGCAAATTAGCAAAAATAAATTGTTGACCACAGGTAAATCACTAAAATTTGTAATAGAAAATCTTGTTCAGAATAAGAAAATTGCGACTATCCAAGGTACAATTCAGACTGGAGGAACAGTCAGGGAAACGATCCATTATTTAAGGCAAGCTGGCGTAAGCCGCATCTATGTTGTAGTATGTTATGTTCCAACAGTAGATGGCCGCCAGGTTGGTCTTTATACTCAGAATAGAGAATTGATTGCAAATAAGTATATCGGCAAAGTCTCATCCATAGACGATATGAACGAGTCACTGAAAAAAGACATCAAAGCAGACGCAGTTTACTATAATTCTCCTGCAATTCTCGCCCGCGGTATTGGTATTTCAGAAAATGATCTCTGGTTCCCTGAGTGGGTAAGATTTTTAGATTATATTAAATGATTAAAAAAAGTAGCAATATTGACTCGAATCAATCGGTCCTTTGCAATACTAAGCCAAATAAAGTTCAACACTCTATTCTCATAGAATTATAGATAGCTTTGTATATTTTTGTCGTATTCGTTTTTACTTTTAAATGGGATAACTGAGGTATGAATTCAAGATGAATTTCCTTTAACTAGAAATGTTGACATTTATTCCCATCGGCTGTCGAAGTCAGTTATCGCTGATCGAGAGAAGTAATTCGCAGAAATTCGCAGCAATTCAAAGTCAATTTCAGAATTCGAATCATCTATATATAATTTCAATTTATTATAGCATTTTTTCCGCGTCACTCAATGAGTCTACTCTTACTGGCCAATCAAAATCTCTATTCCATGGTTGGTTGAACAAGATCGCAGACTTTGGAGGAGTTATATCT
>JBKPPX010000354.1:0-2248 GCA_046733815.1 Thermoproteota archaeon
AGCCATGGATCTTCGTCCTTGTAGAATGTATCGCTCTGACTGCATCTGCAACGTTGGTCCCCTTGTCCTCGACTACTATTAAGATCCTTGAAGTTTCCTCCTGTGCGTCAAGATTGAGAATATTGAGGTCATGCTCACTTACCGTGCTGCTGGCAGTCGACGCGACCTTGGGTACGCGCCACATCTCATCACCAATGAGCGTAACTACCCCTCTACCATAGACTATCTCTGTCTGAGGACAGTAGGCCCGAATATACCTCTCATGCCTTCTGACATAGTCTGCGTCAAGGAACAGCAGACGAGTAATCTCAGTATCATCGATCACATAGGGCGACAATTTCACAAAATCGTGGTACTGTCTGTCAAGTCGGAGCGATGCCACAAGATGCAAGGACGCCGTGCTTTCCATCCTTACTATCGCACAGTTTCTCTTGCCAGTTACTATTTTTATTGGATTAGCATGCTCTAAAACTGGCGGCTTCTTCTTGATCATGGTAATGTTGCCGTTTGGCTTGACCATCTCTGTAATAACAATAGGAATGTCAAGGTTGTTGTCGTCTATCTCTTTTATCGCAATGGGGTCGAGGATTTTCATACCAAACATGCCTGCAAGCTTAGCTTCATTGTATGATAGATATTGTATGTATTCTAACTCTTCCTTCACGATCCTCGGATCTGCGCTTAAGACTGCGCTATCCTTTTCAAAGTCAATCTTGATGTCATAATGGTCATGGAGTAGAATTGCAATATCGACGGCAGTCCTGTCTGAGCCTCCTCGCTCATATGTAGTTTCGAGTCCATCCACAGTCTTGCCGATAAAGCCGCCCATGGATACGACATCGCTGTGATCGATAAGATCGATAAGATGGTCGGCATGGTGTTTTGACTCTTGTATCATAAAGTTGGCTGCTTCAAAGTTATCATCAGTGATTATCGGCCACTTTTCAATTAACACATGTGATGATTTAAGGCCTACACTCTGCATAACATAGTCCATCAAATATGCCATTGTTACTTCGCCACTGTATGCAAGAGTTCTTGATCTTATTACATCAACAAAGCGTCTATTCTCCGCCGCCTGCTTGAGTGATATTATCACCTGCCTATAGAAGTTATCAAGAGTATCAAGAAATTCATGGTGGCGATGGCTGTCCAAGTACTTGGAGGATATTCTCTCGTAGATCTCTCTTAACACTTCAATCTCTACGGGTGTGGAAGAGGCATAGCTTCTACCCACATAAATCGCCATATCAGTCATGGAAATGGTTTTGCCATTATATTCAATTAGAGGTGCTGAGAAAATAGTGACTACCTTAGATTCTTGCTGCAGCTGTTTTATCCTATCTACGATTTTGGGGATCATGGCTCCCTCTAGCCCAAGTGCGCTGCCGCCAAACTTTGCAACTGTTATATGAGTCATTTGGTCAGGGATCTCGGACTAACTGCAAGTAATTCCCTATATTAAAGATAGGAAATAGGAGAAATACCTCTCATTTGAAATTTCTGCTATCAGATATAAGCCCTGTATTATCAATGGAGGAGATCAAAGAAGATGTTTCAATTTCTTGATATAATTATGACCTTAGAAAAAATGAGAAAAAAGTTAAAAGATCTCTTCGTCTTTTCTGACGCCGCCCAAACCCGTCTTTATGCTTTCCGCGCATTCAAGGCATGCACTGCTCGAGAACGGGAACTCCTTTGTGCACTTTTTGCACACAGGTCTCTTGCATTCAGAGCATTCCATGGAGGCTGTTCTTGTGCTGCAAAGATAACAGAGTGTCATGATACAATAATAATAATGTCAAGGGTGTCGTAAAAGGTTTCTCAACATGATTAAACGATAGCTAATTGACAATTTCCTTGGGCAGCTTTATCGTTATAGAAGAAGTTTGTTGTGTAACAAGAGCAAAGCAGGGGACGAAAAAGAAAATGTTACTAAAGCAGAGTATATTCTCTTTCATGCCTTCCATAATGCTGTTGTCGCTTCCGATATGGTTAAATCTGCTTGCCCAGCTATCTCCATAGCTAAATGGACAACAAGGGACAGGTACCAGAGGGGTACATATTCGTCTGCACCAGCAAAAGTGAGCAAGAATGCTTTGACCGGATGCTCTTTGCAACAACTCATGTCTATGGTGAAAATGTTTTGAAAATAAAAAAAGGCGACATTCTTTTTCTGCTCAACATTGATACGGATACACTCTACGGCACTTTCCTAGCCAGGTCGGATGGGGCGAAGGACATAGTG
>JBKPPX010000355.1:0-12062 GCA_046733815.1 Thermoproteota archaeon
GGTTTAGACAGATCAAATGGCGAGAGAATTGAGTCTTCATAGTTGATTAGTCAAATTCAAATACTCAATTATAAACTACTATGTAGAATATGTTTATGAATTGCTTTCAGTGGATTGAAACTAAGAGAAAAGATAGAAACAGAATGGCGAGAGCAGCAATATAACTATGATGGCGGAATTTATTAACCAGCAGTAACAATTGTCATCATCATTAGTACTGTCAGGATGATAATAACACAAACTATATTATTCCTCCTTCAACTTCACTTGAAAGATGTAAGTCATAACGGATGGTTTATAAAATATATTTCTTATCGGCGCAGCAAAAGCCAAAACAAACATGCTAATAGATATATTAGATTATCTACTGGCAGTGAAGAGAGAAATAAACTCATCAAATCCGTAGAGAGGCATAAATTCAGATTTTGTATTATCTATCATGTTGTCAACATGCTCAGGTATCTTTATCCTATGAGGCACAATGTTGTTATAAATTATTTGGACAATCTGCGTAAGCTTGAATATATAGATCCGCAGCATAAATGGGCTGGTACGCATAACGTAAGGCTAGTGCATATCGTGTGGATTCTTTAAATATACTCCTAGCTCTTCCTCTCATCTGCTTCACACATCATAGCGCTTCCTCTTCTACTTTAATAGCACATGATAAGTGGCCTACTCCAGATGTTGTAAAAATTATACAAAAGTAAAGCTCAGAAAATAGTTTATCTAAAAGCCCTGTTACTTGTGAAAGAAGGATGACCATTATATCCTTTTGAAATACTCCGGCAGCAAATGAGATAAGACTTATCACACGCTACCAAGAGATTTGTTAGCAGATGTGTTGAGGTCCTAAACCTACAAAAAAAATTATAATTTTGATGGCGGCATATAACTTAACTTTGAGTGATAATACTACTCAGTCACTTTGTTAGATCACATTCATGATGAGATACATCAATATTATACCATCAATATTGTCTCTAATATTATAACAATTCTATATGTTTCTAAGATTGGTAACAATCAAGATAAGCTGAGGTAAACATCCTCTCTGATAAAACAGTACAAATCCAGGCAGTCCTACACTTTTATTATGTTAGATTAGCCGTTATAAGTGAAATCATTACCATCATTTTACGATTTGGAATTATTGAGCGATGAAAATCTAGTTTATGTAATTTGATACTAATTCTGATAGTTATGTAGGCATATTTGGTATAATCGAATACCCTCTATGTATAAAACATGATTTATATTCTAAGTATTAATCCATACTAAGAGGAAAAAAGTTCCTCTTAGCCAACCGGTATTCCTCCCTTAACAATACAACAGGATATAAACAAACAGTGGCAAGAAGATAATCGTTGTTTTTAGTCAGGAAGAAACCAATAATAAAGAAAAGGTAGAAGATAACAACAAAAGGATCCCGTTATACTTCTTTGCATTAAATAAAAGCGACTACATTACTAATGCCAAAGTGCAGCTAGGCAAGACACAAGTTGGTGACGCCGAGTGGGAATAAGTGTTATTGAAAGCATATTACTGGTCCCCTTCTAAGCCACTCCAAGTATTTCTCTGATTTTTGTTGAAAATGAAACTCGTGTGCTGTACTCTTACATGCTGCTATACTATTATGATATTAGCAGCTATAACAAACACTAATAACTTTATTTCTATTGCTATGGTTGCTACGATTGCTACTCTAGGTCGAGGAGATAATAAGGATAGTGAAGATAACCTTGAGTGTCATGTTTTATTTTAAAAGTTACAATTTAAGGAGATCGGTGAAGTAATGGCTTCATCTATTGGATAAGACAAATGAATACAAATCTCAAATAGATTTACAATCATTATTATTACTCGACATGCATATTGTGTTTTGGTCTCTGTATTTGGTTAACATAGATGAACTATTAATATTTTATGACTATTTTGGTTATGCTGGAATTCTATTAATAAGTTTTGTTATAGCCATCTTGTTCTTTCTTCCAATACCTTATTTTCCAATTCCACTTATTGCATCATTTAACACAAAATTAGACCCTCATATTATATCTCTTGCCGGCACAGTAGGAGCAGTTCTAGGAAGAATGATAATTTTCTATCTTGCTTATTCAGGTCATAGTATCATTACAAAGAAAACAAAGGGTAGGATATCTTCTCTTGAGAAACTTGTAAGCAAATACGGATGGATAGGAGCATTTATCGCTGCAATAACTCCTTTTTCAGGTAGTCTAATATACATAACACTAGGCATTGCAAAGTATAAACCATGGAAGTTTGCAACTGCGATATTTGCTGGTGAATTCCTGTACAATGAAATAATAGTATTTTTAGGAGTATTTTTGGGAAGGCCATTTTTTGATAGTATTCTTTTACAATTTGCTAGCAAAGCAACTATTAATTTAGAAAATATTCTTATTGGGATATTGCTTACCTCTATATCTATAGGAATAACTCTATACCTACTGCTAAAAGTGGATTGGAATAAAATTATTGGTAAGTGGTTTCCATGGACTATTGCTAGTAATACTCTCCCATCTGATGAAACTGACGAAGAGAAGTAGAAAGACAAGCGTGTAGAGGAAAAAAATTATTTTATTAGTTTTTTATAATGTTAATTCACTTTTACATAATTGGCTGCAATAACTAAGAATATCTGTATGTAACCAATTTTATTTGCTGTCTTCATCACCACCAAGTAAACCTTCTATTGCTTGATCTACTGGACCCATGTTATCTCTTGTATTGTTCCCAGTTTGGTTAGTTTCTTTATATATATCAGCGAAATTGGTCGCCGTCCCACTACTGATATTATCTGTTTGTCCAAGGACAGATATCATCGAATTCATAGAGACAAACCCAGGAGCAACGATTAACATAACTACTATTCCATGAGATATTGCTATTTTTCCATTGTAAAGGGAATAATAAAATATGATTTATTCCTTTTCATTAACTGAAATTGAATTTATAGATATAATACAATAAATGAGAATCGGATAATATAAAAAGTTTATAAAATGACTATAATCTACCATGTCAACTATTGTTAAATTTCTTATCACATATTTGAGTTAAGCCTGTCTACAAATTCTTTAGGCTTTATTGGTAATATTATATGGCTTAATGCTCCAATCTTTCTCATTTGTTCTCCTTTTTCTAGCCTTCACCGCCCGTTTCACGTTGCATTTTGAGATCATTAAAGATGGTAGTTGATACGAATTGTGGCTGGCTTGATGCTATTTCAAAAAGATATTGAACTTATTGGCTCTACTTTTAGAAAACGTTTTCATAATTTGAATTGTAATATAATATATTTACTTTTTTATAATTTATGATCTAATATTTGTATCTGCAGCATAAAAGTAAAATATTACCTTCATGTATTATTTAATGTGTCAGTGAAAGAGTACTCATCAAAAGCATGGATGTCCCCAGGAACAAAGATTCGTTTGCTTTTTACTTATGGTCTTACAGCAGGATTTGTGTCGTCCATTGCTATAAGTGGATTATTATTGCTAGTAGAGAAATCAGTGTCTCTTCCTGTTGGTACATTCTATATAATGCTCTCTTCAGCGCTTGTCCAATCTCAAGGTTATTATTCTATAGATAATATTATTTTTGGATTCATACTCCATCTAATGACAGGAAGCATCATTGGACTTGTTATGTGTATACCTTTCATTGTAACGAAAGGCAAGTCGCTAGGATCTCTACAAAGGTATGCAGCTGCATACGGATTAGGATTTGGCTTTGCACTTTGGTCATTTTTCTTTATCCCTATAACATTATGGATCATTCTTCCGATATTGGATGCTAGCCAAGACAAAACTATAATACAAGAAGTGCCAGCACAAGTTGATGTCATGTTCTCCACCGACAAGTTAGCGATGCTAGTAGACAGAATAATGATAGGTGCCATAGCTTTTAACATGTTTTATGGTTTGTTGGCAGCAATAATGATAAAGAGCCTCTTTGAATATCGCTTAAAAAAAGATAGCGCTCTGTAGTAGTATCTGCTATGCAATTCTAAAATCTAAATAGATTGTTATTGGTGAAAAGACGACTATAAACGTAATCTTGAAGATTAACATTCCACCAAAGACGGCAATATCCCCGCTACGAAGAGCCATATATCAAAGATTAGTGACAAAGGGTGTATAATTAAATATTTCAAAGTTGGTTGAAATTGTTTGGTGTCATTAAAACAACAAGTTATAATTTCCAAGGTAACAGAATCTTTAAGAATTGATAATGTTAATATTATAACTTGTTCATCTAAATGCCCTCATTTTACTTTCCTACAGTTTATTTATAACTCTGACGCATTTAAAATACTATTGCACAAATAGTGAAGTTGTCAATAAATTAGGAATTTTCTCTAACTAAATCTTTTAATAATTTAAACTCAAATTTGAAGAAATTATGTAAGGATTAAATATTATTTGCCCGAAGTATAAATGAGTTTTATTTGAAGATGAATATTGTCCATATAAATCTAAATGCTCGAGGTGGTAGTGAACGTCTTGCATTAGCCACGATTGCCGCTCTTAAAGAAATTGACGATATTGACATCGACCTTACTACCTTTCAAAAGCCAGATGTTGAAAAAATAGGAAGAACTTATGGTAAAACAGGACTATTGGCTCTTCACAGTATCAAGACTATCAATATCATACGATCTATAGAATCTGCCCGATTAAAAAAAGAGTATGACTTATCAATTAATACACATGGGGACATGCTTCCATTTTCACAGAAACGTTTTTCAAAAAATAATGCTATTACATACTGCCATTTTCCTCTTGCAAAATATCTTATCGACGTAGAAAATGAAGAATATGGCAGATTACTTTATGGACTACGATGCTTTAATATACTTGACTATAGAGAAAATCTTGCTTTAGCAAGAAATACATATTTTGATATGATGAGAACCTCAACTGTATTTACAAACTCAGAATATAGTCGAAAAGCAATACGAAAGACATTTGATATAGACTCTACTGTTCTGAGCCCACCAGTTGATGTTGATTTGTTTCGTAAAGTTGTGCTTTTTTCCTCTAGTAATAAAAGAGAGGATATGGTTTTAATAATATCTAGATTTCATCCAAGTAAAAAGATAGAAAATGCAATCAGACTTGCAAAGTTATTAAAAAAGAATGGTATTGGACGACGTGTGAAAATTGTTGGAAATCTTTCCTCGGCTATGCTTGGCTATTATTACTATCTTAAAGACACAGTGCAGCATGAAGGCTTATCTGATTATGTGAATTTTCACGTTAACGTGAGTTTTGACAAACTTCTTTCACTTATATCTGGAGCTAAAGTATATTTCCATCCGCTACCAGGCGAACCTTTCGGAATATCTACTGTTGAAGCAATGAGTGCAGGATTAATTCCAGTGGTCCCAGCTATTGGAGGACATACAGAATTCGTACCGTTAAAGTACCAATTCCGTACCTTTCCAGAAGCTGTAGAATCTATTGCAGTTGCTATGGATGCACCTTTCTCTGAAAGGATAATGATCAGCAACTCAGTAAGAAAATTTTCAATATCTAATTATATAAAGCGGTTCCAAGAGATAGTGAAGGAAATGTTAATAATTCCACCTAAAACCAACTATCAGAGAATAAAAAGTGTGTCTCCAATTGTATCTAAGACATATTGACAAGTAGTATTAGCGCAGAGTACCGAATATCATGGAAAGACATGTATTTGAATATTGATTATAAAGCTATTTTTAGATTGTTCAAAGATTAAATTAGATTCAAAATTTTAAATCATTTAATAAGATCAGGAAAGTGTTTTAATCCATTAACTACTTTTTAGATGCTTTATCTGGTTGGCAATTTAGGCGCAAACAAGGTACAATTTAATTCTAATAATTTTTTATTATTTTAATTTTTTGCCTCTTGAGGATATTAGGTTTTATAAGACAAGCTTACACTTATAGAATGTAATTACATAGGCATATTCGCTTATTACAACATGAACATCTATTTTGGGTGTGCATGTATTTACATTTTTTGTTATGGGTTTCACACGTTAGCATTCTATTAGCGCTTTCCATCTCCTCATTTGTAATTTGCATTTATTATATTCTAAATTATATAGGTTAATATCGTGTACAAAGCTAATTTAGAGAAACCAGCTAAAAAAAATCTACAAAATATGACATGTATATTATTTTACCCTGCAACCATTTCTATAGTACTTTCTGTATACTCCCACACACACTTATATTGGCATAGATGTTTAAGGGCTAGATGATATCAATTGAATCTATAGTGCCTATTTAACTCTTTTACAAGATAATACATTTGCTGATAAGAACGTTCAAGGTTTTGTTGCTCTTCCAGTATTATCTTTATCTTTTGAAGGTGGGTCTTGATTTTGCTTTCATTTCCTTCGAGAATTAATTTTGCAAATTCATTCGTGTTCTTAACATATTTTTGAATATACTTTCTAGCTGATGGATTTTCCAATAAAAGTGCTGCTATCAGGTCGGGAGCATCTGTAAAAATACTTCTGCAAAGCAATGATTGTAATCCAAAAGTTGTTCCTGAGACTTTTTTCAACAGTCTGAAATTTTCTTTTGCCAAAATACTACCGAAGATGACGTTAGTGTAATGGGTTATCCCCAACACTAATGCAATTAATTCATCATGGATTTTAGGATTAGGTATGACTGTGATTAATGCGTCCGGAAAAAGATAATTGCAGATTGATATTTCTGTCTTTTCATCTCGAACCGGAATTAACAAAACATTCATATTCTTAATGTCATCTGCGCCAGGTCCAAACATTGGGTGTATACATAATGGACGAACAGCACTTGAAATATTTTTTAAGGCTTTAAATGATCGATTTTTTACAGAAGAGATTTCTGCAAGAATTGCTCCTGACTTCATTTTAGACGCACATCGTTTGACTATTATTGGAGTATTTCTGACCGGAACACAAATGAATACTATATCTGCATTCTCAACACAATCATCAATATTAGGACAAATTATAGAATTATCCACATTACTTTGGAAATGTGAATTGATATCATAAAGAATAAGATGTGCATTATTTCTTTTCGAGAAATAATTTGTAAACCATGATCCCATCTTACCCCCTGCTCCTACAATAGATATCTGCTTTATCATGAAATATTCTTCATCATAAAGCTGATGATAGCAATTGTAATCCTTTTTCTAAAACTTCTTCGCTCTGACATGCAGAGATTCTGATGAATCTTTTATAAGAATCTCCAAATCCACTTCCAGGAGCTATAGCTACTCCTAGGTCAAGCAATTTATCTATTAGAATGGTATCATCATCGGTATCTTTGCCAAGTTTTGGATAAACATATAGTGCACCATCGGGAGGTAGAAATGACAATGACATTTTTTGCAGTCTATCGCAGACAAATCGTAACCTTCTCTTCATTACTTCCACATTTCCACTAATACTTTCGCCTATTGCTGATAATGCAGAGTATTGCATCGGCTCGGCAACACTGGTTAAAGCAATAGATTGAATTTTGCTCATTCTAGTAATTATGTTCTCATTGGATATTCCATATCCAACCCTAAATCCTGTCATAGCATGACCTTTTGAAAATGATGATATCATTATGCTTTTATCATAACCGTAATCTAAAATACTTTTGAATCCATTAAAAGAGTAATCAGAATAAACTTCGTCACTGAGAATATAAAGACCATAGTCTTTAGATATCTCTATGATTTTGCGCATGCTATTATCATCCAGAATCTTGCCCGTAGGATTATTGGGATAATTTAGAATAATCATTTTTGTATTGCTGTTTATTAAGTCCTCAAACCTTTTTAAATCAGGATTCCATTTTTCTTCCAACGTAGTTTTTATTATTTTTGTCTTTGCTCCTATGAAATCAGTGCATTCTCTATAAGCAGGCCATGCAGGTTCTATAGAAATGACTTCGTCACCAGACTTTACCAAAGAAAGAATAGTAGAGAAGACTGCAAATCTACCTCCTGGTGTAACTATAACTTGTTCATCATTAATACCGTTTCCTACCTTTTGTGCAATTGCTTGCCGCAATTTTGGAATACCACGAGTTTCAGTATAATGATATTGTCGAAGATCATATATTGTACCAAGAGTATTTTTTACAATTTTAGGAGGCAAATAATCAGGCTCTCCTACTTCCAAATGAATTATATTTTTGCCTGTTGCTTGAAGATGTTTTGCCTTCATAAAAATACTCAGATGAGTTTGTTTCTGTGAGTTATCATTTTGTTGTTTATTCTGTAATCTCACTGATTCAGTTAACAATATGTTGAGCAATCTTCCTGAGAATTCTGGATCAATTCCGACTTCATCTGCAATTTTTAATGCAGAATTTCGCAGATCACTTTCAACCTTTTCGTCTTCTACATCAATGTTATTTTTGTTTTTGATTTCTCCGATTTGCTTTGATAGTTCCATTCGTTTCTTGACTTTATGGATTATATCTGCGGTTATATCACGAATTTCAATGCGTAACCTATCGAGATCATCGTTTTTGTTCATTTAATATTCGCCTCTCTAGGACCGGTGGAATGAAACCAGCTCTTATTGCATGATCCGCTAAGACCATAGATACTGCAGATTCTATTATTGGTGGTGCTCTTGGGACAACGCATGGATCATGCCTTCCAGGCACATTAAGCCCTATTTCTGAACCATTAGAAATATCAATTGTTTTCTGGGTTTTTGCTATTGATGCTGCCGGCTTAAACGCTATTCTTAACACTATTGGCATACTAGTTGACAATCCTCCCAAAATACCACCTGAATTATTAGTCTTGGTAACTATTTTATCACCTACCTTAGTATATAGATCATTATTTTCGGATCCACGACGTCTTGATCCATCAAAACCTGATCCGAATTCGACGGCCTTTACTGCAGGGATACTAAAAAGTGCCTTACTGAGGTCAGACTCTATTGATCCGAATATAGGTTCTCCTAGTCCTACTGGTAATCCAGAGGTAATGCATTCAATAACACCACCTAGCGAATCACCTTCTTTCCTTGCATCCATGATTGCAGATTTCATATATTCTGCTGTTTGCAGATCGGGACATCTTACTTCATTCATGTATCTATTTTTCTTTATTTCTTCGAACGTCAAGTTTTTAGCTCTAATACCACCGATCTCAATAGTATATGCAGTTGTTTGTACTTGTAGGCAGTATTCTAATAATTTCTGAGCAATGGCTCCAGCCATTACAAACGTGGCAGTCAATCTTCCTGAAAATCTTCCACTTCCCCGATAGTCTGCAAATCCACCATATTTTATCATAGCTGGATAATCAGAATGTCCTGGTCTTGGCGTTGTTCTGATTAATTCGTATGGTCGTGAATCTGAATCTTCATTCCAGATGACCATACAAATTGGTGCGCCTGTGGTAAAGCCTCTGAAAACTCCTGATATAATTTCGACTTTATCTTGTTCTTTTCGTTGTGTAGTAATAACCGACTGACCCGGCTTTCTGAGATCAAGCTGTAACTGAATATCTGATTCTGTAAGTGGTAGTCCTGAAGGGCAGCCATCCACTGCCATACCAATACACTTGCCATGACTTTCGCCGAAACTCAAGGCGACAAAACGTTCACCGATTATATTGCCTACCATGTTATCAGTACTGCAAACGTTACTGCTCTTCTATATTTGGGCTTTTTGGCATAAATCATATAGACATAGCATCCAGCTTCCAATTGTTATTATAAAACTAGTTAAACTTTAAGACCTAAGTGATGAAAGTGATGATAATGTTAAATATTCGATTTTGAAATTACTTATTCTCCTTGTGGAATAGGCTTTATACGTGCTCCGAGATTGACCATATCTTGAATAAAGTTGGGATAAGATACTTCTACTGATTCAGCTCCAGACACTGTAGATTTTTCCGTTAACATTGATGCAATACTAAATGCCATAAACAGCCTGTGGTCATTATAAGCCTCCAATGAAGCATTCTTTATTAGCCTTGGAGGTGTTATAGATATTTCGTCCCTTTGCTCTTTAACGCTCGCACCAAATTTTGCTAATTCAAATGCTATATTCGAGACCCTGTCAGTTTCTTTAAATCTAGCATGAGAAATTCCCGTTATTCTAACGGTTTTCCTAGATTTTAATGCTAATATAGATACTACAGGCAACAAATCTGGACTGTTGGTAAGATCGAAACTACCTCCACCAAGCTCTGTGACTTCTTGAATGATTAGTTCACCTTTGTGTTTGTCTACTTTAATTCTACCCCCCATGCTTTTAACAATTTTAATTATATAAGAATCAGCTTGAGGAAGAAAGAAGTTAATGCCTTGTATAGTAAGACGACGTCCAACAAGCACTCCTGCTGCTATGATCAAGGCTGCTGTAGAAAAATCCGCAGGTATGTCAAAAGTAGCGGGTTTATACTGATTATTCTCTATAAAGTATTCGGAATATTTAGTTTTATGCTTTATCTTAACACCAAATGCTTTCATTATAGCTAATGTTGCATCAATATAGGGAGCAGACACCTGTGCACCTTTGACTTTTAAGGTGATATCTCTGTCTGCATATATAGATGATATCAATAGAGCAGAAATAAATTGACTTGAAACAGTTCCATCAATTACCGCTGTCCCTCCCTTTATACCTCCACCTCTGACGATAAGAGGTGGAGTACCATTCATTTGTGTTGAATAACATTCGACACCTAGTTGTTGCAACGCATCCAACAGAGGCTGCATCGGTCTTTTTCTCAGACTTTCGTCGCCTGTGAGTACGGTGAAACCTTTATCCACCAATGCAGACATGACTGTGAGAAGTCGTATGGTAGTTCCAGAGTTCTCGGCATTGATAACATTTTCAGGTGTATCAAATTTTGCCTTCCCTTCTATCCATAAAGTACCATTCTTATGTATAATATTTGCACCTAGGGATCTGCAGGCACTAAGAGTTGCAAGTGTATCTCTGGCAAGCAATATATTTGTAATAACAGATTGCCTTTCAACGAGCGAACCAATAGCGATAGCTCGATGGGTATAGCTTTTGCTTGAAGGACATCTGATTACGCCATCAATTTCAGATCTCTTTACCTGGACATTAGCCAACTAATTTTTCTACACTTGCCTTTTCATTATTGACAGGAGAAACTAATATGTTACCTTTGAACTTAGAAAATGCGGCTTTAACACTTTCTACATTATCCTTATAGCATATTGCAGCTATGGAAGGTCCATTCCCAGAAATGCTCGCTGATAATGCACCTTTTTCTATTGCAGAGAGGATTGGTTCATAGTTGGCGTTAAATGCGGCAGAAGTAAGGACACCGTTCATTTTCATGGCTTTCCAGTAGTTGCCTCTTTCTGCTATTTTAAAAGCATCCAAAAAAAGATCCGACAGCATTCGCAACTTATGGATGTGTGCTCTTTGCTTGAGATATGGAAGAAAAATTATTGCAACTAAATCACCCTGAACTCGTTCTCTGCGAATCAATTTACATAAATAATTATCAGTAATAACAAACCCCCCAAAATAACATGCGGTGGAGTCATCATAAGCTCCCGTAACTGTTACATTAGCGTCTCTTGATGCCCTTACAGCTGACTCCAAAACCGTGTTATCGTCTATTTCATCGGTAGCAATCTTTGTACAGGCAAGCGCTACAGCATTAGAAACTGCACTTGAGCTTTTCAATCCCCATCCTGAGGGAATATTTGAGCATATCTTTACACTTATAGAATTGTTATCAATTATCTCTTCTGGAATAGTATAGTGAAGGATATTGTTTATCAATTTGTCTGCTTTGTTACAGGGAAATTTTATACCTTTGCCGTCACTTACTTTTACTTCAGCCGTAACTTTTAAAGAAATCCCTAATGCAGATCCTTTACCGGTCGCAATGGCATTAACTATAGATATTGCTCCATGCATAGTGGATCCAACAATAACTTTCATACAGGTTCTTTGAAAGCTCCAAGTAACGACTTTCTCATAGCGTCTCGTGGAGCCCGAAGATTAGTCCATATCTCGAAAGCTCTTGCAC
>JBKPPX010000356.1:0-4726 GCA_046733815.1 Thermoproteota archaeon
AGCAAATGAAAAATGAAGAGAACGTTAGAAGAAGATATTGAAAAATTACAAAAAGAGAAAAAACAATCTCAGGAAGAAGCATCATATGCAAAGGAGCTTCGTGATGCAGCGATAGAAGATGAAAAGATTACTACTGCTGAACTCAGAGAATATTCGAATTTAAAGGCAGAACTAAGAAGGCATGGGCTAACAATAGAAGAGGATATTCCAAAATTTGTTCAAGGAGTTCGTGGGATAAAGAGGTATGAAAATGATGTTGATAAGATATTATCAGATTATTCAGATGAACAAATTAAGCAAATAAAACGTGGCCGATTTATCGACGAACTCAAGATATTGGAAGATACAAAAATGGGACTTCAGTCTGAGTGTTCTTTCCTTAAAGAACAGGTAGACTTGCATAAGCAAATGCTTTATGAATATCAAGAGCTAAAATCTATGGGACTTGGACTTAGAGAGTTAAAAATAATATGTAATACTATTAAGGAAATAGCAGCTGAAAATAATATTATTGACTATCGGGAGGCAGTTAATAAATTCGTTGAATTTCTTGAGCAAAGGTATGATGTAAAATTAAGACTAAGGCTTCTAGAGGAAAAACAACAGCACAAGGAATATAATAACACTAAACATGATAAACCAGCCCAACGACAAGTGCCGTCACCATCATCATCAATATCTTATACATATGGAAAGACTACTACTGCCTTGCCTAAGACAACAAAAGAAGAACAGAATAATCAGTTAAATAATAATTATCATTCTGATGAATGGTATCGATCAGATGATGATAATATATTATAACTATTTTAGGTTACAAGATGAAATAGATTTAGATTCTAAAATACAAAAGTTCTGAAAGTATAACAGACCTGCGTAGTAAGACTATTGCTGCTTGTTACATTTATTCTATAACTGTATGGTGACGACAGAAAATCATGTTTTATTATTAATTATCATCATATTGGTCATGATAAATAAAAAATAAGAATTTAGAAGATATATAGTAATCATCAATAAGTTACAAAAGATTCTTTAACAACTCTAGGAATGAACTATGTCATTATACGTGTATGTATATGTCTGTTCCAATTTCTCTCTATGATGGTAAGGTTTTAGATGTAAAAATAAAAAAGAATAAAAGAGTAAAACATCTGTGGCTAAAAGCAGATGTTTATGGAGTGTATGTCGTAGTTCCATTAGACTATAATCTCGAAAAGATTCGTAATTTTATTGAGAGTAAGAAGAAGTGGATTCTCAAGACATCTGAATATTATAGGAAATTACGAGAAGGATATGGCGAAGGAAACCTTGCGATAAACACAATTTCATTTCTTGGCGCAATATATAGGCTTCAAGTAGTCAAGGATACATCATCGTCTACTGTAATCTCAGATAATCTGAAGGTAATTACATTTCATGTAGCTGATAGACGTAAATATAAACACCATGTCAAAGAATGGTATCGAACACAAACTGCTCAGATAGTATCCGAGCGCCTTCCTGTAATCAATAGCAAACTAGACCTAAATTATAACAAAGTTTCAATTAAAAGTCAGACATCTAGATGGGGTAGCTGTTCCAAAAAGAGAAATTTAAATTTTAATTTACTTTTAGCTGCTGTTCCAATAAAGGTAATAGATTATGTAATTACTCATGAACTAATTCATTTGGTAGAGCTCAATCACTCAAAGAGATTCTGGAGTCTTGTAGGTTCAGCATATCCTGAATACAAAAAATATAGAGAATGGTTGAACCGATACGGCCCTTTAATAAAAATAGCAAGATATTATTAAAATCCATTACTTACTATCATATTGATCTTTATTGTATGTTGAGTGGAATGTTCATTTTCATCAATTTATGTCTAATTTTTCCTACTCATGAATTGACCTCTTCTGACTAGTCCTGTGACATATTTTTAAAAGAAACGAAATTTCTTCATTCAATTGAACATATTTGTTAACCAAAAAGTTTACTTTCGTTCAGGAAATTATTGTAAATCTGAAGATGATAATGAACTAATATGGCGGCTAATTGTTATGAGATACACCGTTATGCTGGTGACGACTTTCAATATATCGTTGCAAGAACTAATAAATACGCTGAGGAAAAGATTAGGAAAGATGTAGAAAGGATGAATGCAATGCTAAGTGATGAATTAAAAGCTCAAGGAGTAAGATACGTGTTTGCAATAGGAACTTCAACTATAGATACAATAAAACGCCAAGCAAGCAAACAAGAAAGAAAACACACTGTTTAGAAAAGGTCACTTCAAACAATAAATTATTATTATTTTAATTTCACTATTTTTAACATTCTATAGGAATAATAAAATGCGATAATCGATGGCAATATATGACTATAATTTGTGCTGTTACTGCTATTGTCACTTCTGCAGGAGTTACCCTCAATTTGTAGGAACATAAAATAAGTTTGCAATAAAACCAATCAACTTTTTTACATCATATGCTTTGATCCTTAATATATTAAAGTCTATTCTTTTGACTTTATTTTCCTTTCTTCTTATTCATATATATCTGCTTATACATCATGATAAAGCATAAACTGACGAATTTTTGTTCTCTCTCCAGCTTCAGTTATCTCTTCATACTTGAGAGACATAAAAGTATCTATAATTTCATTGTTAAAGCATATTTTAAGATAGTCTGAATCATTTTTCAATGCTTCAAGTGATTCTTCCAAGCTGCCGGGAAGAGACTTTATTCCCAAGCTATTTCTCATAGAATCCGACATTTTATAAATATTCTCACTAATAGGATCACCCGGATCTATTTTCTTTTTGATACCATCAAGTCCTGCTGCTACTATTGCTGAAAATGCCAGATAAGGATTAGCAGAAGGATCTGGTGCTCTAAATTCAATACGTTTTGATTTAGCATTATTCTTTTCATTAACAGGTACCCGTATAACCGCAGACCTATTTCCTCTTGACCAAGCTATGTACACAGGTGCTTCAAAGCCTGGAACCATTCGATGATAAGAATTTACTGTCGGTGCTACAATTGCAGCTAAGGATGATGCGTGGTCTAACATCCCACCAATATAGTATCTTCCTGTCTGGCTAAGTTCTGCATAATTGTCGTTCTCATCATAGAAAATATTTTTACTACCTGATGACTTGCTCCATAAACTGGTACTAACATGCATACCTGAACCATTATCACTATTTCTTGGATTCTTTTTATCAAATATTGGTTTAGGCATAAAATTTGCTATCTTATTATCCTGTTTTGCTACATTTCTTACCACATCTTTGTATGTCTGGACGTTGTCTGCAGTCTTTGTCAGCGTATTATGCATAAAGTTAATTTCAATCTGGCCATTGCTTGCTACTTCGTGATTTAGATTTGTGGCATTAATAGAATAGTATTTTTTTAAGATATCTGCAACCTTGAATCTAAATTCCACAAGGGAATCTTGAAACGGAGGTGCATCGTATCCTCCTTTCGTACGAATTGGATACTTGCCGGTTCCATATTGCTCTATCGATATTATTTTAAGTTCGTGCTCGCTGTCAGTATTATTATTACTATTGTTATTAAATACTATATCATCAAAAACAAAGCATTCGACTTCAGCTCCGACTTGACAGAAGAGATTATTCTCTGCCAGATATTCTTCCATACGCTGAGATATATATCTAGGGTCTTTGGCCAGTCTACCTTGTCCAAAACCTCGATGAACATCTGCAATCACTGTAACTGTCTTGTAACTAGATATTGGAGTTAAGGTTGCAGTTAGCCTATCAGGTATCAGTAATAAATCAGATTCATCTATATCTGCAAAACCCTTTACAGATGATCCGTCGAGCCCAATGCCACTTCTACAAACGTCATAGAAATGTTCATTGTCCTTTAAAAGGTAATACTTGGCAAGAAATTTTCCCGGAACATCAGTATATCTTACTTGAATAAATTTTATATCTTGCCATTTTGTGTCATTATTATTATCATTACTATTGTTTAGAGTACGATTTAATTCTAGTGTAAACTTATCTTCTAACGGCATTTATTAAAATATAAATCATTTGTAACATAAAAAGATTAACATTCGTTTTATTAATAAATGATAAATATATTAAGTTAATGCTTTTAATATGTTAGACAATAAAAGACATAATGGCTTTGGATGAAACAGATGTTAAGATAATTAAAAAGTTGCTTTCTCATGCCAGACTATCATATCGCACAATAGCTGAAGAAATAAATGTCTCTCCTCCTACGGTACTGAGTAGAGTAGAAAAGTTAGAGAGAGACAACATTATCAAGTTTTATTCGGCAATATTGAATCATGAAAAAATAGGTTATGATCTGACAGCAATCATTGAAGTGACGGCTGTTAAAGGCAAGATAACAGACGTAGAAAAACATGTATCCAAATTTCCAAATGTCTGCGCAGTATATGACATTACTGGTTTAACTGATATGCTGATAGTTGCAAAATTTAGAAATCGAAAGGAGCTTAGTGATTTTGTAAAAAAAGATCTATTGTCACCGTCTATTGAGAGAACAAATACTCATATAGTGCTGATAACAGTAAAAGAAGATTTTCGTTTTATATAAAAAAGGGTAAGTATTGGAAAATAAAGATTACATGATACAATTAACTTGAATTATGTGATTACTGAACAATAGAAGGACGACTACAGCACACATATATTCAAACTATTCTCTTGCAAAATGTTAGATGATTTGTATGAAAC
>JBKPPX010000357.1:0-4669 GCA_046733815.1 Thermoproteota archaeon
GTGTATCAGTGTACATCTTCTCCTTCTTTTTCTTCACCTTCTTCTTTGGATGCCCCTACCGTTCTGCAAGAATTTTCAAGCTTATTAGTTTTTAGTACTGTGTATCAAAACATACCGATTATACTAGCTGAAGGTGTCAACCATGCTAACCTTACTTGCTAGATCTTTTGCTTGTTGTGGCAATATACCAGTATCCAAATTCCTGCCTCTACCAATGATTATCTGATTTAGTGTTAGATCCTTTGCAGGATACCAATACAGAAGCTGATTATCTTTGTCCCATTTTATTTGTTTACTGGTAGCCCAAACAGTAAACTCAGGTGCATAATGTATTTTGAATGGGATGTAGATGACGGTAGGGGCATCTACGACTTTGCCCTCTAGAATTATTGTAGCATATTTGGATTTAATGTCGAAGAACAGCAGTACCGGCTCTGCTGAGCTACGCATAGGATATGGGCGAGCTACGACATCTAGATTTCTAGGTTCCCTATTGGGCCCCAGCAGAGAAAAGTTCTCAAGGTTCCAATTATCCTTGCCCTCTTTTGTGTGGTAAAGGTCATAATTCCATAAAGTTGCATTGAGTAGGTGGGCTTCTATTTGCTCAAAATTCAGGTTCAAGTACTCCCGTATTTGTTCCGATTCTTGAGATCCACCAAATTCCGTCAGAAACGGTATGAGGCCGCGTTCCCTAGCAGCATTAGCCAACTGGGCAAAAATTAATGGCCATTGTCTCTTGAACGCATACATGTTTTCGGGAATTTTCATAAATGAGCTAGCTATAGCCATCATGTCGTAGTAGTGAACCGAAAGGACGCCATTGCGCGCAAAAGTGGAAACGGAGCTGAGGTTCTTTGGCAGAAAAGTAATCAATTGTTTAGAATCTACCTTTCCCTTCACCATCACATTTTCTACCAGATCCATATTGAAGGCGTCTTTAGCAGAAAATGGACCTGAGCTGAGTAAATGAAGCATATTTTTATCGCTATCTTGTCCATTTGAAGAGGAGGGTATAGTCCAGCCCACGTTGGGTTCCATAAAAATAAACACATCAGGATCAAACTTTCTTATTTCTAAATCTACATTGCGATAATAGTCGACAAGAAAGTCTTTCTCAAACTGCTCCTTTGGCAACCCTGCGGGATTTGGCTCGTTAAAGGGTTCAATTCCCAAGATTGCAGGATGGCCTACACCGTTATTCAGCGATCTGAAAAATTTTGCTGTCTGGCCTATTGTTTTCTCCAAATGTGTTCTAACAGGAAAGTGTTCAAGCTTATTCTCTCCTTCTATGTGGGTCAGGTCGTTTCGCCAAAAGGATGTAAGAGTTTTTTTCACAGATTTGTTGGTAACATACTTTATCATCCATTTTTTGTCTCGGAGGTTGGAGGGTTCTGGTAGTTCGTGTTCTATGTCTGTTGCTAATGCCCAATCAGGGAACCCATCTCCACCATAGCGTTCATGCGCTATATCTTGATGAAAATCCAAAAAGACGTAGAGGTTTCTTGCATACAGTTCATCAATTATTTCTTTTACACAAGTTAGATATTGTTTGCCTTCTGGTAAGAGCTCGTCAACGTTAGTGTTTGGTCTAGGCTCTATTGCTTTCCATGAAATCAAGAGGCGCACTATGTTAAATCCCAAGTCTATTAGGCGATCTAATTCTGGTTCTACTGACTTGATCTCATCCTTTAAATTAAGTTGAGACAAGTTTTTAGTTTCAAGGGGAGCTATTGGAAGATAAGGAGCCAGCTTGGTTCTGGAAGCAAAATTCACTCCTCGAAAAAGAAGGTGCCTACCTTGGTCGTCATTAAACCATGAGCCGTTCTTCCAAATGCTTTTTCCATTCCTATTAAGTTGTTGTTGTTGATGATATTCCTCACTCTCAGCGACAGTTCTTGATAGGGTCATAGAAGAAGAATCTGAACGGGAGCGACTGCCTCTGATCCCTGCTATGATAACATGTATTCCACTAACAGCCAATGCTACTGCAGTCATTATTATGAGTATTGCTAAACCTAGCCGTGGAAATACCAAGACCGCGATAGCAACAGCAGTGATTATTATCCCCGTGCCAAGAGAAGAAAATGTAAGCGATTCCTGTTCTTGCTTTTGCCTCTTCAGCCCGTCAATTATCCTCACGGCTCCATTGGCTAATAATCCAAACCCAAGAAAGAGCACAAGATATTTTATAACTAAATCAGGAACAATGAAGCCTGGTAGCATATAGGCAATAATGGCTGCCCCTATTCCAATATTGATAATGCGATATTTGCGCCTACTTTTCTCAGCCCTTATTCCAGTGACTATTCTTTCTGCCCCAAGAATCATGAGACCTGTTCCAGCCAAGAAAAATAAAGCGTAACTTCCAATCTGCGGAGTAAAAAATATTAAAATTGATAATGAAATGCAAATGATACCTACTGCAATTTGGATTGGCCAAAGCCATCGTCGTCGAGTTGTAGGAGGATCTAATCTTTTCATATCTTTTTGAGTTGTCTTCCTACTCCTCTATTATTCTCAGGCTGATATATAGTATTTCATTAAACCAATGTGGACTTTACAGCCTCTCCTCTTCCAGACGTTCCTGTGACAACGAGCCTTATGCCATACACTAGAAGAGCTATTCCAATTACTATACCTGCAAGTGCTATTCCAAATACAGGAGTTACCATTATAGCAATAGCCAAGGCAACAGCTAAAGCTCCTGCCCCAATGCTTAATGCTCTTGAACCTCTGCTAGTAGTGCTTCTGCCCTCTATTTCCTCCTCCCCTCTCTTCCCTCCTCTCAAACCTGCAAATATGCTGGCAATACCGCTAAACAGTAAGGCTATAGCGGCTACAAATACAACAAATCCTGCAGTAGCAAGAGGATATGCCATCACAATGCTTGAAAGGATTATGACTACTAGTGCGCCCAAGCCTATGTGAGTGAGTCGAGAACGCTTGTAGAGGAAGATTCCTGCAACTACCTGTTCAATTCCAAACAGAAGTAAGATTATTGCAGCTACTGTGAAGGTTGCGGCAACTGCAATAACAGGAAAAATGATTGCAGATATTGATAGTCCGATAGCGATAGCGCCTATACCTATTTCTAAAGCTCTTATCCATGTAGGCGGCCTTACGCTTATTGTTTTGGTTGTGGTCATTATTATGCTCAATTTGCTAGAGGTTTCTCTTAAGCTATAGGTATGCTCTGCAATGCAGTGCAAGAGGAATACCATAACTAGACTTGAGAAAGGATTATGACTACTAGTGCGCCCAAGCCTATGTGAGTGAGTCGAGAACGTTTATAGAACCTTTATCCATGTAGGCGGCCTTACGCTTATTGTTTTGGTTGTGGTCATAACAAATAGTTATAAGAATAGGTTACACGTAAGGAGCTCGAAAGATGTAAAGTAGTTCTCTAAAACATTGTAGTAAATGATACAGTTCATATGAAAATTGATGTTATCATAGAATAAACAAACCCTAAACCAAGACCAAAGCCTTCGAATACCTCTCCTAGTGCTTTACCAGCAAAAGCTTTTTAGCTAGACAAAGTTGTATGAACTCTGAACCTTTCAGAGAACCGATTACCGTAACGACCCTTGGGCTTATAATCTGAATTTATCGAGTCCAAATTTTGTAGTTTTTTGCCGAGTCCCTCTGGGCCAGGGTTTTTTATATCAATAAGGTTCAGACATCGCCGATACCAATTCTGTTACAACATAGTAAGGATTTGCCGTCTCATTAAGAGTGTCTACGCCATACGCAACAAAAGCTATTCTTGCTTCATTAGAGAGAGAGATGTTACTCTTACTGTTTGCAACCACTGCCATCGAATTTTCACGAAGCACAAGCCTAGTTGATCTCATCCAACATGCAAGTTAATAACGAGTTCAGAATTGAAGTCTATGGCGCATAGATCTTCTTTTCCTTCACAGCGTAGGTTTTGGCGGGAAGCGCTCTGGCTGCCAGCTTATCAAAAAAGAGTTAATTATTAGAATTAGACCCAGATTATTTGTAGATGGTAGGAACTTGAGTAGTAGTAGTAGTAAAATTGCAAAAGCTATCCCCGCTAAGGAAAGAGCCTTAGTTCTCCAAGGAGGAGGAGCCTTGGGTGCTTACGAAGCAGGTGCATACAAGGCCATAATCGAATGGCTTTTAGAGAAAGACAAGAAAGAAGGAAAAGAGACAAGCATTACCTTTGACATTATTGCAGGTACGTCGATAGGTGCTATGAATGCCGCAGTACTTACAAGCTATGTCATAGAGAATGGTACTTATGAAGGCTCTGCTGAGAGACTTATAGATTTCTGGAAATATCTATCCAAAGAATCAATAGCAGATACAAATCCTTGGTTTAAGCCATGGTGGGATTATTTACATGGTATTGTTAATGCTGTTGCAACAGCAGAAGCAGCCAGAAGATATTACTCAGCGAAGGAATTTGCCGTATTAGGGGTACCGCATGTTTTTTCTCCTCCCACACCGGCACATGACAACAGGTTTTTTGATTTTCTATGGAACACCTGGTATCGCTTTAGTAATAAGCCACTGAGAGAAAGTCTAGAGAGATTTGCAAAGTTTCCTATAGCAACAGCTTTTGAAGAAGATCAACCTAGACTGATATTGGTCGCAGTTGATGTTGCTGATGGGACACCTGTGACTTTTGACAGCTATGCCAAAG
>JBKPPX010000358.1:0-2544 GCA_046733815.1 Thermoproteota archaeon
TTTTGATATAGAACGTCACGGAGATCAACTTACTATAAAGGTCAAAAATCCTGTTGGTTATCTTGTTAATATTGTTCCATTACCTACTGCTACTATTGGTATGAAGCTTACGAAAGCAAAATTACAGGGCGATGAATTAAATATACTATTCGAAAAGAATTTTTGATAATTGAAGTTTTTTATAACCTACTGTATGTATTAATGTGTACTTGATTTTTCTTTTATGTTTAACAAACAGTCAACTAGCCATACTGCCATTTGATTAGTTAGATGCTAATAAATCTCTACACATCATTTAGTAAATATGATATATGCGTTAAATCTACTTCATTTAGAGTGAGATGTTATTCCTAGTAGTTCATTCCAAAAGAATTATATTACTATTGGTCTAGTTCGCAAACACTCCGTAGCAGTCAGTCTCAATTGTTTTTAGTTCTTATTCTTACTGTGTATTAAATCGTAAATATTAGAGTAGTCCTAAACTAGGCATAATTTCCTTTAATTGAAGATCTGGCTCCACATGCTTCACAAAGAAGAAATCCCAGTTTTTTATTCTTCTCTGTTCTAGTATCCGGGCTTCCGCAAACAGGGCAAATTACATAGTCCTTGATATATCTATCGATCAACGCTCCAAAAGATGATGGCTCTTTACGTCCAAGAAATATTACTCGCTCACCAGCAATGTAACCGGCAGAAGCAAGTTCCTTGTTGAGATAAAGTAATAATTTTTCCGGGTCTCTTCTCAATGCTTTAGGAAATTCCATGAAATTTCTAAAAAAAGTACGTTGACCCACCCAAATAATCTGAGGAGTAGGAATTTCGAGCCTTGACGCTTCTTTTCTATATGTATTGCCCATTTTATCTTCTAAACGCTTTAGTAAAGCTTCATAATCTGATTTTGTCTGAATACTCACATTGTTTGTATTAACATTCTGCTTAATGTGCATTATGTATTGCAAAGGAGTAAGTAAACACTAGGTAATTAAGTATTATTGAATTGAGACCATTCTGCTGTATCTATAATTATAAGGAAGTAATATTTATTAAATTAAACTTAGAGTCTTCAAGTCTTCTCTTCGTGACATCCATTGCCGACAAAGACGAATCACATCCTATCCATTTTCTTGCCAATTTTTGTGCTACTACTAATGTGGTACCTGAACCACAGAAGAAATCTGCAACTAGATCTCCCGCTTTAGAAAATTGCCCAATAATTCTTTCTAATAATTCTGTATGTTTTTCTGTGCCATAGCCTGTTGAATAATTGTATGTCTCTATGTCCATCCAAACATTATCAAGGACCCTGTGAGTTTTTGGAGGGATCCAGTATTCTGCATATTTTAAATCTTTACGCTTACGAATAAATTCTAGTTTCTTGTTAGTCTGTGACCAATATTCTTCTAAAGAAATTGAAGAAAATCTTTCCCTATAGAGATCGTAGTTTTCTATTGCTTTTAGAGCCCTAGCCTTACACCATTTCCACTGTCCTCTCTCTGGAACAATTCCAAATATATTATAGCGCATAGTAGGTCTGTTCACATTGCTCCAGAATCCCATCCATTTTGAATTCGAAGAATACTTAACTAATGGATGGGGAAATTTTGTACTCGCAGACTTTGAATACCAGAGTATAGTATCGTTTGCACTATGCATTCTATCAATAGATGGGAATTGATAGAGCAGATTTTTCCGTCGACCTCTTTTAACCAAGATCTCATTACGAAAATTTTCATACCCAAAGATTTCATCCATGATTATTTTTACATAATGAACAATATGCCAGTCAAGATGAACAAATATCGAGCCTGATTGTGACATGAGTTTTTGAATTGCACATAGTCTTGGATAAATCATATCTAGATATTTATTTATTCGGTGTTTCCATATATCTTCAAATGCAACATTCTGAACATTTTTTATACGATGAAAATATTTTTCTCCACTCCAGAAGGGAGGATCAATGTATATTAGATCAATTTTTTCAGAAAAGCCATGTTTGGATAAATAATCCATGGCATCAATATTGTCTGAATAGAAAAGTAAGTTAGAGGTCCATTTTTTGCATTTTTTCACAATTAATTTTTTCTGCTTTTTTTTATTTTCGTCTCTATTCTTTGATAGCCAATAAAGTTTTGCAGGTAGATCTCCCATGGGTAAACACATTTGAAATATTAAAAAGGTTATTATTAATTAAATCAATCTTCACATAGTTCAATACTACTCTTATTGATTTGTAAAGTTCTTCACTGTGCACAATTCTTATTTTATTTTAATAGGAAAAATTTTGAACAGCCTTTATTTCGATTATCAGATAATTATATTGGTTGAAGTATACATTCCATCCTTCTGGTCTTAACCACTCAAGGACATACTCCTTTATTTTTCTCGATTAGAGCTGGAACTTGACTGGTCATTCTATTTCGATTGCCTAACGAGCAGCACAGCGATTCTTGGCAATCTTAGAGATATGCTGCAAGGTAAGTCATTATTCTGTTATCTTGATTTTAATATGTCATATATAAATTGAACTTACTTTTAATGGTA
>JBKPPX010000359.1:0-8808 GCA_046733815.1 Thermoproteota archaeon
GGGCTCGGAGATGTGTATAAGAGACAGCACAAAGCCTGGGGTTATGACTAAGGACAAACCCAAAAATACACCTACGACTGGTAGTTCCACACCGACTGCAACTCCAAAGGATCAGGATGTACAAGGTTCAACTGAAAATGATGTCCTATCTGGTCTCGGTGGAAATGATATGATAGATGGAAAAAGAGGAAATGACAATATTGATGGTGGTGAAGGAGATGATTATCTAATTGGAGGACAAGGTGATGATGTTCTTAAAGGTGGAGTTGGAAACGATGTAATTGAAGCTAATACAGGAAATGACAATATTGATGGTTCTGAAGGAGATGATTATCTAATTGGAGGACAAGGTGCAGATAATCTTACTGGTGGACCCGGAAACGATACTCTAATTGGTGGTCCAAACCTTGATACTCTTACTGGTGGCCAGGACCAGGATATCTTTATCTGTGGTCAAGGAAAAGACATAGTTTTAGATTTTAATGCTACTGAAGGTGATATTAGCTTAAACAACTGTGAAGTTGCTGCTACTACCAATAATAGTATCACAGGCAACCAAGTGAGTAGTGGTAATATTACAAGTACTGCAAATATGACAGCTGGTAGCAATAATAACAACAAGACAACCATTACAGATGGGACATCAGAGCTTGGAGAAACTGGAGATATATTGTCAGACCTTAACTTGACTTGAAATCTTAAAAAAAGACTAGATGGATTATTGAAGATAGAGGCATTTGGTAAAGTCGGAAACTATGGCATATATACAAGACAATTAATAGAATAAAGCAAGAAAAATAAAGGTCGAATAGCTAAATCATGTACCATTCGAATTATTTTCAACCGTCAATAATCCTTTTTTCAAATGATCTTTTGAAAAAAATTGAGCAATATATAATGAAGATTACAGCCTGACAACTCATCCTATAAGACATTTCATATTCTTCTGGCAGCTTTTTGTGTCTAAGTAATTTTATGATATATTCTTGATTGTTACTAATTGACATAATTCTCTATTATAGCATTATAATCATAAATAGTATTCAATTCTTATCTTGGTTTTCGAACTTTAATCTACAGGATGACATATTTTTTAATATAATTTTGTCTTGTTGTCTATGGACATATAATATGTACTTGCTCTCTATTAGATGTCCATTCTAAAGTATAGTATTATTCAAAAACTGTTGAAGCATTATAGTGGCTTCATCCATTTAAATGAACATAACCACGGTCATCAAGGAGTAAGGCTTCTTTCCTAGTATCGTTACCCTCTATTAGAAATACCTTACCATCTCCTTTTTCTACCTTGCCTATCACGAGCAATTTCAATTTTGATTTTCTGGAGACAGATCTTATCCTATTTAATTTTGATTTTGGAATGGTTGCAACTATTTCATATTCCTCTCCACCATGAAATACAAGTTCTTTTGCATCTAAACCATTATTTTGAGCAAAATCAACAACTCCTTTAGCTGATGGTGTATTCTCTATTAGAAGGTTAACTTTACTCTGACGCGCTAATTCATAAAGAGATATGGCAAGACCATCACTTGAATCTATAGAAGAAGAAAAGTATTTTGCAAGAGTAATTCCAAATTTCTGTCTAGGTTTTGGTTTTACTACAGATAGGATAGCATTTTTTTTAAATATTCCATGAGATTTTGCATTATTCATAAGGATTTTCAAACCAGAAGATGAATAGCCAAATTCTCCGGAAACAACGACTAGATCTTCAGGTTTTGCACCACTTCTCCTTGGAATGTTGGCTGCATCATTAATGTTTGAAAAGCCGAGCATAATACAATCAATTATTAATTCATTAGATTCGTTAGTATCCCCGCCTACAATTTTGATTCCAAATTCTTTAGATGCTATTTGAAAGCCAATTATGAGACCTTTAATTTCATTTTTAGAGTATCTTCTTGGGATCCCGAGGGAAACTAAGGATAGATATGGTGGTTTAACACCCTTTGCTGATAAGTCACTGACGCAAGCTACAATGCTTTTTCTAGCAATTTGCCAGGGCTTCATTCCTGTTGGGACATCAGTATTCCCAACAAGCATATCACATTTTAATATGATACTTACAGGACAAAAAATATCGTTCTTACTAGTCTTTGTATTTGCATCTTTTAGAGAAACTATTGTAACATCGTCTTTTCCAAATTCAGCTATTGTATTATCTGATTTAAGTTTAGATATAAAAAGATCAATAATCTCTTTTTCATTTAATTTGGTCATATGTAAATTGAACTTGTTCTCTTGTCTTCTTGTACAAAGATTGTATATTTGACTTTTTGGATTCTATTGATATTCTGATAGCATGTTCTGTATTTGATGGTCTTATAAGTATCCAAGAATCATCATCTACTATGGCTTTAATACCATCGATCGTCAACACTACTGATGATTCAGCCTTGAATGAATCATTTAATTTCTCGATAACTTTTCTGTGTAAAGAAGAATCTGCAGGTATTTTTGTTCTAATTTGAACATACTGGGAAGTGAAGCCAAGATATTCCTCTATCTCTTTCTTGTCTAAAGAAGAGATGATAGCACTTGCCAAAAATCCATCTCTACACATATTGAATCTCGGCATAATAAAGCCGGCACTACTTCCTTCTCCACCTGCCTCAGCATCAACTTCTAACATTTTACTAACGACATTTGCTTCACCAACCTTGGAAAAATCAAACCTTCCGCCGTGATCTTTTATAAATTTCTCTACGGCTATGCTGGTATCTATACTTGTAACAAATTTTTTCATTCCTAGATTAATTGCACTTGCAATACAAATCAAAAGTGTGGCATCAGGGCTTAACTTTTCACCCTTTCTATTAACTACTACAAGCCTATCTCCATCTAAATCGAATGCAAACCCAAGGTCAAGCTCATTTGATATGACTAATATGCACAGTTCATTAAGGTAATCTATAGTAGGATCAGGTCCTCTAGAAGTTACCCCATGAATATCATTTATACTATAAAATTTGCTACCAAGTTTTTTGAATAAGTGATTAGCATAACCGCATGTGGCTCCTCCACCAGGATCAAATCCGATCTTTAATGTTCTATGATATCTTGATTTCTCTATGAAATTAACAATCTCATTTACATATTCTGAAACACACTTAAAGGATCTGCCAAGTATGTCAGCAGTTGATGTTGATTCTAATGATAATTCAGTTTTTTTTAACATGTTATGCAGCTCGTCTTCAAAAATTCCTCTACCTTTTATTATGAATTTTAATCCATTCCATTCAAGAGGGTTGTGCGAGGCAGTGACAACAAAGCCTGAACCGTATTTTCTTGCCTCTCTGAATACCAGGGGTGTTGGTGCCACACCAAAATTGTATACGTCAATGCCCTGTTCCATCAAACTTGCCGAAATGATCTCACTAATTATTCTACTGGAAGGTCGAGTATCTTGTGCTAAAACACATTTTCTTGTTTCCGACTTAATTATAGAAGCAAACAATCTAGTGAATCTGATAATTTCATGTAAACTAAGGTCAACACCATAAATACCTCTAACACCAGATATTGATACCTTCATAAATGATAACCAACTAGATATCCGTAATATTTAGTCTACGCTATTAATGACTAAATTTAGGGTAGTTTCTTTCTTAGAGTATATGAAGAATTAAATAATGAGCAATGAAATTTTCCCATATCTACCTGCCCCAGTAGCTCAGCCTGGTTAGAGCGAAGGTTTCGTAAACCTTAGGTCGTGGGTTCAAATCTCACTTGGGGCTTTGAACAATTAATTATAATATCTCTACTAGGACTTGATACCCGGAATTCAATAGTAAAGACTATCGTAACTTATACTAGTGGATAATACTATAGTCCGGATAGACATCTAACAAGTAGTATGTTTGATCAAGAATACAACAACTAATTTAATCAGCAAAAAATCATAGCAATTTGTCATGTCGTTATGGTGAGCATGGATATGAAAGGCGCGTACTTTGCTTAGCCCGATATTGGCTAATTAGAACATCATGAAGTTTGAGATGTAATTTTTCCGTTATATTGGCTACTCATTTTATGATTATAAAGTTTATCAACGAACAATAATTAGGTAAACTAAAATAGGAACGAAGGAGATATTTAATATTCTACGTACTCTTCTTTTTATATCTCTAAACTAACAGCATTTTCATTGGATTATCTGCTGTATTGAAGTGCGAAGTGCGGGATTTGAACCCGCGATCCCGAGCTTGGGAAGCTCGTACCTTAACCAGGCTGGGCTAACTTCGCTCAACTTTAATTTCAAATTAGAATAAGAAATAATAAGTTTGTGATAATTACATAAATATAAAAGATCTAGAATCAAAAAGGGATTATTTTAGGCAATGTGAAAGCAGTCTATACATTTATTATCAACTCTATTTAGATTACCAAATACTCCCATAGAGACGATAAATATTTCCAGTGTTTTCGCTTACATAATTCCAGACTTCAGGACTAACAGGTAACACTTTGAAATTTGACTTTTGGGAATCATCAAGGGAGTTATATACGGATTGACCTATAACAATCTGATCGGGTCGTGCAAGTGCAGTCATTTTTGTAGCAATGCTTATCGTATAACCCAAAATGTCAAGATGAGGTTTTTTTATTAATATTTGATTACCATTTTTTTTATCTTCTTTACTATCATCTGTATAATTGAGTGAATCCCATCCAAACTGTACTATTACATTCTCACCAACATCTATTCCAACCCGTACACTCATTTCAGGATAATCATACTGATTTAGAATTGGATTTATACCCTGCCGCATTACTTTAATCATAGATCTTGCGCAGTATACTGCATTAGTGCACGGTAGATACAAATCATAGTTATCAGTAACAACAAAAAATGCTAGAATTGCATCTCCAACATACTTTAATACATATCCACCATACGCTGCAATCATAAGAGACATTTCTTGAGTAAATGCTTGAATTATTGTTGCAAGTCTGTCAACAGGAAGAGTCATTGAGAGTTTGGTTGAACCTACAAGATCAATATGCAAGATTACCAGTGTTACTTTAGATTTAGCAAACCTTTCTAATACATTATGTGTTTCTTTAAATGAGATATCAAATTCTGGTGCCACTTTTAATGCCTTCCAGACTCTTGATTGTGCCATCTTAACTGCGGAGTCTAGGTCGACTACTGCATCTAGATAAAATGAACCTAATGACGGAATATCTGACGCCTGTCTGATAGATAGCTTCTTTCTCTCTTCTTCTATATTTGTGGCCTCAATAATTCTGTCTACCTCCTCCTTACTCATATCGAGCTGTAGTGATATTATGTCAGCTGAGATCCCGGAATTATACAAATTTAATACGGTCTGACGTTGATAACTACTACTACCACCATCACCACCACTGTCATCATCATTAGCGACATTCTCAACCATATCCTTTTTGTTCCTGATTTACAGTATTAAATTAATCTTAATATCATCTCTTACTTGGGATATTTATATGATTTATTTATGAAAATAAAAGAAGCAAGTATAGGTTTATCTAACTATATGTAGATGTTTAGTTATAAATATTAAAAACTATGATGACCGATTTATTAATGGGGTAATAAGACAAGAAAAACAAAATGTGAGAAGTGGTAAAATATAAATAATTGAAATTATTGTCTAAAAAGACAATAAAAATTTAAACTAACTTCCAGTCAAATGTTATTACAATTATATAGTCAATAAAATAAAGGATATCAAAGTAGTTGATAACCAGTTTCATCTTCCTGCTCCCTTAGGAGATTATTATTAATCATAAGGTATTTTATTTCGTTAATATCATTATAAATTTTTTATGATATCAGCTAATTGCCTAACTCAGTTTAATCTATGGTAGAATAGAATAATTAACCAAAATATTTATGAGAAATCATGACTGCTTGTTATAGATAGAGGTAGAAGATAAAACTAATGTCTTATGTATCAGATGATCGAAACTATACTGATAACACGCAGTCAGGGGTAGATGCACCAGCCGAACGAGTTGGTGATATCAGAGGAGAGCCGGCTACTAATGAAACTACCGACAGAAATACAGCATCAAAAATGGCAAATCTACTTGAAGGTCTGCAATTTCCAACCACAAAAGAAGGGATCAAGGATCATATAAATCGAAAATCTCCAAGTATGGGAAACAGAATTAATGATGTTATGGAAGCTGTTCAAAATAACCTTAGAGAAGATATTCAATATAATAGTGTTTATGATGTTGAGATAGCAGCCAGATTAGTAAAGAAAAATGATTAATAATAAACTAAGCGCAAGTAGCATCGGTAACAATAATGATGTTTTAACGTGGAGCATAGAATATCATTAAAGCTCCAACAAATGCAATTAATGACCCTAGTATTTCATATCTATCTGGTCTCTTTTTGTCTATGGTTACTCCCCAAATAATAGAAGAGACAATAAAGATTCCACCATATGCAGCATATACCCTTCCAAAGTGAGCTGGTTGCAATGTTGGAATAATTCCATATATGAATAAAATTATGGCTCCAATTAACCCTAAAAGTAGTTTTTTATTTTTTCGCAACCATAACCAAACAAGATATCCTCCACCTATCTCGGTAAGTGCTGCTGCAAAGAATAATGTTAAAGTAATCATAATAATCATTATTTCGACCAAATTGATTCTTCATCTTTTTTTCTTGGCATGTAAAATATTATTCCAACACCAACAAGTGTAATCATTGCACCTAGGATATCAAATATATCAGGAGCAATTCCCTTAAAAGTCCAACTCCAAAATATTGCCATCACAATAAAGATTCCACCATATGCAGCATAGGTTCTATGAAAATGAGCTAGTTGAAAGGTTGGAACTACTCCGTATGAGAATAATAAGAATCCACCAATAACACCCAGAATCCAATTCATGTCTTCTCTTAACCACAACCATATCAAATAACCACCGCCGATCTCCAAGAAACCAGCCATAAAAAAGAGAAACAAAGAAATCAAAAGCTTCTTAGTTTTTTTGGACAACTACATTTGAGGTGAGACATAAGGTATTAGACATTTCTAATAAAAAATAATAATAAGACAGAAAGAGTTCTGTTAACCTAAGTAAAAAGCTATAGATCTGGATGTACTATCTTTATGTTATATATGCAAAAAGAAGAGATCGAACATTATTGTTGATAATAATTGATTATATTGTATTTTTGGTTGGTTTTCCTATAGAAATACAGCAAAAGCATTCTCAAGGTTTGTACAATGAAGCCGACCAGTTTCTATAGATGTGATGGTACTTTTGGTATCTATACGCTTGTAAATTCCTCAAATTGGGACATCACCTTCATTCTTCTTTAGATAAAAGCATGATCGAGGGGGAGAGAGAAAAAACAATACACTACATAAAAGATAAAATAGAAAATTTTGATGACCTTTTCCATGTAGAATGGAAAAGTGTAAACTAAGCCATGCTATCAGTTGATTCAATGTGTTTATTGACTCATATAATAATAGTATGGCTCCTTAAGTTAATAGAGCCACACACAGAGTATTAATTCAATATAATCTAAAAGGAACCTTAAATTACATTTACCATGCGCATATTACATACGCATGCTAGTTGTTTTTGACTTACCCAGTTACCAAATGGTTACTTTATAATTTATATTATGCAGAGACTAATTCTCTACGACTATTGAATAAAGAAAATGTATCTCTAGAAGCAGGAATTTCTCAAAACGAAGATATAGCTTCAGAGGAAGATGATCATGATAAGAATGTGATTGAAAATCAAAAAGAGATAATCTCGTCTATTCCTGCCAATAATAAGACCTCTCAAATACTAATTCAGAGAGATGATAAAGATCAGGATGATTATTCATTATCTATTACCGATTTTCGTACAAATGATAATAAAATTCTTTCATTATTAAATCAAGAGGATGGATCGAACTATTATTCATTTAAGGGTTTGATGAGGAAATTACATATTCATCAGCAAAGTCTTACAAGAGCTTTGAACCGGCTACAAGATTTAGGTATGATTGAAAAGTCGACTGTTCATTCAGGATACAAATTAACTAAAAAAGGCGAATCTATGTTACCAAAAAGTAGTTCTCGAGATCTAGATGGAAAAGGAAATACTTATTCGCAATTGATTTTAACATATATTCCTATCAATGTAAAAGCTAACGAGATAGCAGATAGTTTAATCGGAAGATGGTTTAATAACTTTCGATGGGCTAGTTTAATTGAAGGTGGAACAGGTTATGCATTACAATGGATCAACGAAGACAATTCTTTTCAAGTAAGCTTGAAAATAATATCAGATTATATTATAATAGAAACAAATGCAGTTTCAGATAAGGAAAAGGTTGAAGCAATGGCTGTTTCATATAGAATATTCCAGCATATTACAAGGTTATTCCAGAATAAACTAGGAGAGCAAGGAAGATTTTTGGTTGAGAATCAATACTATATCCAACGTAATTACCAACCAGTTAATTAATAATGACTTGCCTATTATTCAACTGCAAACAAATAATTAAGAAATTACAACTTGTCCAAAACCTCATTGGTTAGAAAAAGGTCATCAGTTAGAATTTTTCTTTTATTTAATAGTCTGAACTTTGATTGCCTACATAGACAGATGTGTGTATAATATTTTTAGCATCTAATCCCTGCAATTATTAATATACTGATCTCTTTATCTTGTCTTTGATTTTGATTGTAAAGCGATCCATTAAGAACAAGTCATTTTCTCAGGCACAGGCTAATATCTTATGGCCGATTATTATATATACACATACAT
>JBKPPX010000360.1:0-5149 GCA_046733815.1 Thermoproteota archaeon
AAAAAATCTACGAGTATCAAAGAGATAGCCAATAAAGAAGCCCTACCACTAAAGGTCATTCAACTTGACGTCGTTCAGGATCATGATTTATCAGCAAAAGAAGCAATACAAGAAATAACATCTGAAAAACAAAGGATTGACATACTTCTAAATAATGCTGGTTATGGACTTATAGGGCCTGTTAAAGATTCTTCAATTGAAGAAGAGATAAAACCACAGTTTGAAACTAATTTGTACGGAGCTGTAAGAGTTACACAGCAAGTATTACCTAAAATGAGAAGGCAAAAGAGTGGTAGAATAATAACTGTAAGTCCTATAGGAGGTATATATAGATGAATGATCATCTCAGTTCTACTATTCTTTCTTATTCCTCCATCCTTATCCTAATTACTTCTCTAAATAACAACAATGTGGAAGAGACTTATTTGAAAAGGACATAGAAAAAAGCTATTTTTGGTTTATCGTACACTTTTCTGATACGTTAACTTCTCAGGGTAATAACTAGAGTTGGGTGTTATTCCAGCTCTCGTTTCGTTAGATGGAATGATATAAGGATATCTGTCCACCTATAAAGAGTTATACTTTACATTAAATGAGAGGAAGAATTATTTGACGATGGTTACAAAAAATTGATGGTAAATATACAGTTGCTGCCTTGCCCACCATGACACCAATACTTATCTAACAATATACAGATTATATAGTATTATAATGGGGAATACTTTGATTAGATATATGACAGATAAATGATAATTATGTTCGCGCAAAAATGATTGTAACTTGTATATTCAATTAAGACATTTATACCTAAAGAAATTGTTAATTATCCAATAGTACTTTTATTTCCGTCTATTTTTACACAAGTTACTATATGTGTACTGCATACCCACAATTTGTAAAATATGATATAGATTTCATATGAAACCCTTTGATATTGGTAAGACGTATAATCGGATTTGTCAAGTTTAGTAAGGAATGCGTAAACAATGATTTAGCCTATGCCAGCAATATAACAATAATGTACGGCGTTACAGGAGCATTTAATTGGCTGGGTTGGATATATATATATTTGGCATTAAGATATATGAGCGATACTGAAGAAAAGATAAATAATCAACAAAAAAATACAGCTGGTGATTCAAATGCAGAATACGTCTACGTAATTGATAATCAAGAGGTTTGGTTTATAGATTATATTGTAGGAATTGCATTTAAAACACCCGTAGACTTTAGGACTATAAACAAATACGGTATTGGGCTACTAGAATCAGGAAGGTCATATACTGAACTTTCTGATATTAAAGAATTTCAAGACTATATGGAAGAGAAGGTCGGCCAAGAAATTGATATAGAGTCCTCAGTAGATCCTATAACTAATTTAGAGAATGACGATAGAAGGATAATATTTCGTACCTATAAAAAAGTTTCAACAGCACCAGGTAAAGAAGTCATCTTATAATTTTCACTGAAAGAATCAGTGAAGGTGAAAAATAGTTCTCTGTTAATATGTTCTTCCTTGATTGTATAGTCTGTATTATGACTGGAGTAAAATTGTGAACAGTTACAGATGTAAGTTAACATTGTTAAGTAATATTCTTTATACCAAAATGAAATAGTATTACTGATAGTCTATGTACGAGGCCTTAATTCAACAGGTAATGGAATGGCAAGAAGCTGCAGTCTTTATACCATTAGGATTTGGTTTGGCTGTAGGTCTAGCATATGTTGTTATCTCAGCAGCATGGCATAGAAAAAGGAAATAATAGTAAAAGAATAGTTGTTTATTGTTATTATTAAAACTAAAATAAAAAGCAACAACAAGAGAGTCCAAACACATTTTAGATTACTATAGCTGAGCATTAACCTAAACTAAACAATACTAAACAAGAGATTATGGTTGGAAACAGCATCCTTGACTTGCATTGAATGCTTATCTATGTAAGTCCTACTGTCTTATTACTCTGATATATATTGAGTGAATCCATCATAATATCCTAGATAGGCTACTCTTTGTATTATCATGCTTTCATTAATCCAATAATAAATCCTATTGCTGACCTACTAGCTGTGATAGGAATACCAAAACTATTCTTTGCTAATGAAAAGGCTGTTGTCACATAGCTGCTGCATACACTACCACCAGTAATACCCGTCATCTGCATAATAATTGCATGTGACAGTGTTGTAATAGCATCTTCAGATACGGTTATAAGTATATTCCAGTTTATGTAGGCTATCTGTTGATATTGTAAATAAGCTAATATAGCTAAGACTAATCCAGCTATTACAGATAATATTTTAATTGGTTTCTTTAAAGCATATCCTGTTAGAACACCTACAAAGAAGCCATCGTCCAGAGTCGCTACAGTTGGTCCAAAATTCTCAACAATGCTGTTCATAATTTAAAAACTACTCACTAGTTTAATGGCCATCATTATGAAATGACTACTACTAATTTAGTACGTATGTGGTAATACAGTCCTGTTTATAGTATCAATAACAGATATCAACAAGCAGGATATGGAATGAAAAATTCTATCAGAATATTTTGTACATACAAGATCGTGCTACGAAGATCATCATAACTGCTAAAGAAAAAAAATAATTATAATTATATTGGTTAAACTGCTGTAATCAATATTAGATTGGAATCCAAAATCATATCTGTGAGTTTTTTAGTGGACCATATTACGATTGTATATCATATGACCTCTGCCACTGTAAATGATTGTGTAAAAGTTTTAAGCTCGATTACAGCATTGTAGTTGCATAAACAGATGTATCCTGATAGTAGCACTACTAGTAATACGAACAAACCTAGGAGAATCCTAATTGTAGATGATGAACCCGATCTGGTCTCTATCTTCAAGATGATCTTAGAAATGAATGACTTTGAAGTTGACGCCTATAACGATCCTTTATCAGCATTATCTAATTTTAAAGAAAGTGCATATGGCCTAGTAATATTAGACATTAGAATGCCACACATTAATGGATTTGAATTATATAAAAAAATAAGGCTGGTTGACAATAAAGTCAATATTTGTTTTATGACAGCATTTGAGGATTATCGCCAAGAGTTTAAGACATCATTTCCAATGCTGGATGAGATAAAATGCTTCATTAGAAAACCAAATGCAATAGAAGATCTAGTAAAACATGTAGCAACAATTCTGGGCTAGACAACTGCTGCTGTTACATTCATTGACACACACGTTAGTAGCTAACACTGTAAAAGCCAAATTGGGACTGATTACGTAAAATATAGAATAATCATCTCCGGCGTTTTAAACAATTAAAACACAACGCTAGTTATATCAATCTTAAATTTGATAATGAATATTGTCTCAAGACCGATTCTAATAAATATGTAAAGATCTAGAAAAGAAGATATGTGTGGGATTATTGGTTGTCAAGACAATCATAAAATTCAATACTCAAAATGTTTGCACTAGTCATTCAAGCCATTTTAAAGACTGTCAGAACCAGTCAACCTGACGATGGTAATATTTCGATACTACTATAGAACAAGCAACTAATATTTATTACATCAATAAGACATAAATCGAATTATGATGCTAAAGCGAAAATTATTGTGCATTTCTGTGTTTATAACATATCACTACCTCATAGTGTTGAAGTTCAATCTTTTATTAATAGGACTGAAGGTTAGCTTTTTGTATTTGCTTTTCGAAGCACCAATCGCACGGTCGGAATGACAATTATCTCCTAAAAGGCGAAATTATCATTGATGCTAATTTACGGTTATCCGATATGACAAAAAGGAAGATGAATGGTCTAAATAGAATGTATTTACTCAACCATACCGATGCGAGTAGTAAAACAATTTAAGATTGATAACAGATACACTAGATCGGAATTTGCATTTGGAGTTGATAATAATAATGAGAAACTTAATAATCATCAATATAATGGATTCTTTCATTTTTCCTTACATAATCGTTTGAATTTTCTCTACCATAATCTCGATCTTCTAGTTCTTTAACAGTCTTAATTTCTTTATTGTTATTATTAGCAGGTGATTCATGTTTTGAAATTTGTTTTGTTAACCAGTCAATCATTTTATGGTGCGATAGCAGCAATGCCATAATCAATGGTTCAGCTGGAAATGGATGGCCCTTAGCATTAATTGCAGCAGCATACTTGTAACAATCATTTAACATATTCATAAATAATTTTCTATCTTCTTGTGAAGACAGGCTAGCTTCAAAACTTTTCCATGATTCAATTTCTCTGGTAAGGATGTCTTCATTTGGAAATAGACTACTGTTCATATAAACAAACAATCAGTTATAATCTCTTTTCGGTTACTTTTAAGAATTGAAACACCGATCCTACAGGGGGAGGAATATATTTCCTAACAAGGCCAAAATATTATTGACGCAGATTTATACAATGGAAGATGCATTTTCCGAGAATATATATGGTGTCAAATTTGATTTGCAAACCTTTGATCTCACATTTCAGCTAAAACAACGATAACTGAAAAAAATAAAATGGATGAGATCCTTGCCAGCAGCCACTAAAACGAATCTTAATCCGTTTTATATCATTAACAGCATCATTTCCATGTTTTTTTCTATATTTCTCTAATTCTTTCTGCCTTTGTAGTTCTTTTATAGTTTGATCCATAAGGTAAGCACGAAAACTACCCAAAAGTAAGTTAATCTTTGGTCTGTATCCATCCCATCTTTGTATAATTCTAACTTCTGGATCTTTACCTTCCAATATACATTTGTAAAAGTACCTGGTATTCTTATCATACATGACTTAAATGATGGATTGTGTGAAGGGTCTGATTTGTTGTCAGATAGTATTGTTCTGCAAATTTCAGAAACGCTCTGCAAGGCTGATCAAAATGTCTACTGAATATTTCTTCCTCATCTAATACAAACTCTTCAATTCGATGGTAATTGTAATATGATTTCCAGACTATACTACAGTAAGATATAGCTTTTTGTTACCTTTTCTTTGACATTTACTAACGCTTTAGTCAATGCTAGTCTGCGGCCTCTTTATGTTTCGACACTAGACCCATCCAAACTATTAATATAAAGTTAGTTGCCTGTCTGTCAACTCATTTGTACTCTCTATGCGTGGGATAGGTATAACCTTACAACCTCTAAAG
>JBKPPX010000361.1:0-2358 GCA_046733815.1 Thermoproteota archaeon
GATGGTGTCTTATCTGAATTAGCCTATCACAACATTATATAAACATAAATTCGAAGAAATAATGAAAGAGCTGACTACTAGATTAACAATTAGATCTGATGTGTTACATAAAGAACAATTTAACCAACTGCGATATTTCAAAATATATACTTAACTTTCACGACAAAGAGCAAATTGATAATCAAAAGAATAACATATGCTTGGAAATTAATAACTTTGTTCTTTCATCATAAAGGTGGGAATAATAATTTATTACTATTAACTATTCTTAACGAGATTAATAGTTATTCGCCTGTTATATTACTATTATTAGTAGCAGTAGCAGCTTCGCAATCGATTGTTCTACTATCGCCTTCAGTAGCGTTGAAATCTAACATTGTATCTTTTCCTGGACCACAGATAAAGTTATCCTGGCCTGATCCACCAGAAAGAGTATCTGCGCTTGGACCACCAATCAGAGTATCATTGCCAGCTGCACCTTTAAGATTATCTGCACCTTGGTCACCAATTAAGTAATCATTTCCTTCAGAACCATCAATATTATCATTTCCTGCATTGCCTTCAAGTATATCAATTCCTGCTCCACCAACAAGAGTATCATTGCCAGGACCACCAATTAAGTAATCATTTCCTTCAGAACCATCAATATTATCATTTCCTGCTTGTCCTGCAATTGTATCATTTCCAGCAAGACCTACCAGGACATCATTTTTAGTTGAACCTCTTAGATTATCATCACCTGGACTTGCAGTCTTTTTAGAACTGCCAGTAGTAGTTGTCGTAGTAGGTGTATTTGTGGGTTTAACATCAGTTGTAGTTTGAGGCTTGGTATTACTTCCTCCTCCAAACAATTTCTCATGGAAGAAGGCTGATGCTTCTTGGTGATTGATAGTGGTAGTGGTACCGGTAGTAACTGAAAATAATAATAAGAATAACATTGTTACTAATCCGGACAAAACAACTGCTACTATCGCTTTATTGTCATGCATCTTTAAAATAATATTTAATCAATACCAGATATTGATATTTGTAAACAAATAACAGTAACAATAATCGATATTAGTGTGCTCTTACTTTTTATCAGACATTGTTAAATATAAATCTCCTACACTTCATTTTATTCTTGTGTTATAAGCCTAGCATAAATAGACATTGTTGTCTAACTCTAATCCTATATCTCTTCTCCATTATTCTCTATCTTGGTCAATCAGTCCTGTTTGCCTTATTGGCTAAGATGCTTTATGTATAATTGGTTCGTATTTTCATCGTATCCCAAGTCTGCCATAGTGAGTACTGTAAAAGCATTATCGTACAAATATTTCATTTCTGCATCAAATAAATTCACATCAGTACTGCCAGATATTCTATCACCATAATCTAGATCATGATATGCTATTATAGGAATGGCATTTATAATTCCATTTTCATTATTGTTATTAAAATTATCTTGGCTATTGACAACTTTCACAAACTCTTCAAATGTTTTCTGATCATTATCCAAGTACTTCTTATCTGCAGAATCATGGCTCCATTCTCTAATGGAGTATCTATTTGCATAAGTTAATGTACCATCATCAAAATATGTTCTACAATCAGTCTGTATATTTGATTGATAGTCTTTTTCTTCTTGATCGTTATTCCATCCATCACTATTCAAGTGCATTAGATTAGAAAATCCAGTAATAGCAAAATCATAATATTTGGCAATAGTATCAATAACAGTTGAGTTATCCCATCCTTTGCCATAGGGAGTAGCAAAAACTCGAGAATTAATATTGTGATCAGCTAAGCACCTTTTTGATTCTCCTACTTCAAAGTCTAAGTCGCTAGTAGAGAGCTTTGTCAGATCTTCATGGATCAAAGACTTTGCTTGTATATCATGTCCATCCTTATACAATGTCTCTATATCATGCCATGTCATATGTGAGTTATCTTTATCCGAATCTATCCAGTCGCATACGACAAAGAAACTAGCCTTAAATCCATATTTGTCCAAAATTGGTTTGGCGTAAGTATATTGACTTTTAGGTGCATTGCCAAAAGTTAGAATAACTACTTTGTTATTATTACTACTATCTTTTTGTTGTGATTGAATATCTAATGACTGGCCAAAGGTCATAATTGGTAAAGAAAACTCAATTACAATAGTTATAAATACATCAATGATAATAATTGAAAATAAACTTCCAAAGCTCCCTATAGTTTTTAGCACGGTATAATATACAAATAATAATTATTTATAGTATTGGAGCAAAAATAAGCATAGTGACATTCTTTCTTTTATTATCTTAAAATGTTTAGATAAGTAGAAACAATATACCTATTTGATGTAGCAAGAGCCAAAGTGAAGCCTAATGA
>JBKPPX010000362.1:0-11473 GCA_046733815.1 Thermoproteota archaeon
GTCTTTAGACGTTCTTTCAAAAAAATTCGAGATAAGAGGATAGTAAATACTATTTAAGCAATTCCTATATCTAATAATTCATATGCAATTAATAGAGAGAAAAATATAAGAAAGAAAATCTCTTGTTAGGTTATTGGTCAAGAATAAGATTAACGCCAGTTCCTCTGCATCTTCCTCAAATCCATCAAAATCAAAAAAAAATGCAATTTATGCACTTATGGGTATAATTGTGGTAGCTGCCATTACTATTGCATTATATTTGAATAATTATAGCAGCAACGATCTATCAAATAAACTTATACAAAGTTCAAGAAATGCTGCAATTGATAAATTTGAAAACCAATTTTGCGGTAATAATACTAGTCCCAATTCAAATGAATTTGTGAATGAGTACGTTCTTCCTACAAAATGTGAGATGCCACTTGGAATAGCTGTAGATAATAATGCAAGCAAAGTGTGGTATATATCAACCAAGAACGGCATTCTCGGAAGTTACGATACTAAAGAAAATAGATTTGATCAGGAACGCACTATTCCTGTATGGAGATCTCGTCAGAATCCAATCGACTTTTCCCAGGTATGGACAATAAAAGTGGATCGTGAAAATAATATTTGGTTTACCGACGAGAAACAAAATGCAATCTGGAGGTACAATAAACTTTTGAAAACTTTTGAGATTTTTAATATTCCTGAAATTTCGAAATCTTTTGGAACGACTTATCCAGTATCTATGGATTTTGATAGCTCAGGGAACATTTACCTTGTAGGTATACGCTCACCTTCTCTTTGGTTTGCAAATGTAACAGAAATGAGAAATGGTACTTCTGATGGAATTTCCAGAATTCCTATACCACTTCAAGGATTCGAGGGTATAGATCCCGACCTTATTAGCACTGGATCTGTTGTAGTGGACGAAGATAACAACACAGTGTGGCTATCTATGTTGTCCTTCGCAAAGAAAGGCCAAATTTTCAAGTATGACATAGATTCAAAAACTTTCAAAGTATTTGAATTACCCCCTGAGCTAAACTCGCCTGTAGGAATTACATTAGATAATAATGATGACCTATGGATTACCGACCACGGAACAAGCATTTTTTATAAACTAGACCATTCTAATGGAAGAATTACGAAAGTTGTTACTTCTCAAGCTTCTTCTAGAGTTTTTGGTCGCAATAATACTAGCGAAGAAGGAGCCTATACTCTTCCATACTGGATACAGAAAGGATCAAATGGATCGATATGGTTTAACGAACACACAGGAAATAAAATTGCTGTGTTTAATCCTATCAATATGACTCTCATTGAATATTGGATTCCGACCCAAAATGCATTATTCGGCCAATGCCAACCCGGTAGCACCAACAACTGTGGCATTGCGAATTTACTGCAGTTTTCAGTAGGAACAAATAACGACGTCTGGTTTACTGAATGGTCAGAAAATAAAATAGGAAGGGTCAACTCATATAAAGAGATACCATTTTCTGTCTCATCTTCTGAAAAAGAAGTAACCATTGCTAAAGGAAAAAGTGCCGAGATCAAATTAAATTTACAAACATCATTAACATTATCTTCTTCCTCAGAGGACACCATCCATATGATAAAATCTGGTACTTTTACGCCAACTGGAGACCTTGGAAATTCTACAGGATCATTTAGTGAACAATCATTTTCTATTGCCAATGGAAAGTCAAAACAAATTTCGTTTATCTTCACTCCCTCCTCAGATTTGAAATCCGGAGAATATATGTTGATGATTGGTGCAGAAAATAATGCTATTTCATTCATGAAAGCAATCAAAATAAATATAATCTAGGTTATTTATAATATTACTAAGATGACATGACTATCGTATCCCAAAGATAATTGGTGATTACTTTTTTAATGCATTGATTCCCGGCATATCATCGTCAGCAAGAAACCTTAGGGTAGCACCGCCGCCCGTAGAAACATGACTTACCTCTCCTTCCGAGACACCTGCTTTTTTTATTGCCTCAAGAGTATCGCCGCCGCCAATCAAGGTTTTTGATCCACGCCAGAATGCCAGTGCCATACTCTTGGCAATACTAATTGTCCCGTTTGCAAAAAGTCCGTTTTCAAATAATCCCATTGGCCCATTCCAAAATACGGTGCCCGATCCATTGCAACCTATCTCATTTGAATATCTCTGGGCAGTTTCCACTCCTATATCAAAAGCTGCCATATTTTTGGGAATATCACCTTTTACCACGCTTGCATAAATATCTTTAGAAGAAGAAGATACAACATGATCATTCGGAAGCATTATTTTCTCGCCAAAAGTGGAAAGTGCCCTTGTTGCCCAAGACAAATGTTCAAAATCTATTAGCGAATTCCCAGTCTGCAGACCTTTTGCCTTCAGAAAAGTATAGGCTGCTGCGCCACCTATTAACACTTTGTCTGCTTTAGGAAGTAAATTTTCTAGTGCCCCTATTTTATCTTTTATCTTTATTCCTCCAACTAGAAAGGTAAATGGTCTGACAGGATTTTCTTTTATCATTGATAGGTATTGCACTTCCTTCTTAAGGTTGAATCCTGCTAAACGTAAATCAAAAATCTTTGCTGCACCATAAGTAGAAGCATGTTTTCTATGCGAAGTACTGAATGCGTCATTTACATATATGTCAGCCAAAGATGCAAGTTGCTTTGAAAACTCAAAATCATTTGTCTCTTCTTGCTTGTAAAATCGTAGATTTTCTAATAACAATATATCACCTGTATTCATTTTTTCTACAACTTTTTGAACTGAACCACCTACACAATCATTAACAAAACTAACTTTTGATTTCCACATTATATCAGATAATCTCCTTGCTACAGGTGCTAAAGAATAGTCAGATTGAAAACCTTTGGGCCTGCCTAAATGTGATGCTATAATAACTTTGGAACCGCGTTTAGTAAGATATTCTATAGTTGGAATTGTCATTCGAATTCTGTAATCCTCTCCCACCGAACCGTTGTTGATGCTGACGTTAAAATCAACTCTCACAAGGACCTTTTTGCCTTTAAAAGTCGAATCATCGATATCTGAAATGACTGGCAGCATAATACTATGACGGATATGGTTGTACTAGTACAAGAATAAACTTTGTGTTGTAATGAGCAAGGATAATGGAATGTAATCTGGTGCCAAGACAGAGCCACAATTTGGATGATATGTGCTATTCACAATAAGAGAAGAAGATGGAAGTCTAAAAATAAAAAGAGCAGCATGAGAATAGAAATTAATGCCATAGTTATCTAATAATCTGCAAAAACAATGAATTTGCATTAGCTAAAAGATATCACAAATCTGATGACAAAAATCCATTGACTTTATTAATCTTTTTGTGTAATCTGTTCCCTTAGAGGAATAATTCTCACTGTAGTGGGACATCCTAATTTACTAGATGCTACCTTGAAGCCATCTTTAGCAAGATTGAGGTTAGCAGCAGAGACATAGGCTTCAAAAATTACCTGTCCTGGTTGAACTCTTGCAGCTAATCCTGTCGACTTACCGAAAGCTCTTCTCATGCCCTCCTGTAAACGGTCAGCACCCGCTGTTGCAATCATCTTATTTTCTCTCAAAATCACATGTGGATACACCTTTAACATAGAAAAAAAACTCAAATCTCCTGCTTTTGCCATTGTCTTATTTGCGGCTAACCTTGCTGATTCCAAAGAATTGTGTCTTATTTGCATTTTTTCTGTAACAAGCATTTGAACCTTGTAATCATAATCACTCCGTGCCTGGCCGGAGGAAAATCTCGCAATTTTTATTTGCGGCTTTCCAGATATATATTCGCGCCTCACATATGGCATCCCACGAGGCTCGCGATAATTGACTCCTTTCATAAATCTTCACTAATTTGAATGCTTAAATGTGGTCATATACTCCGATTTAATCGTTATGTCATCACCGTCATCATCAGCCTCTTCCTCCTCTTCCTCACAACAATCTCCTTCTTCCTGTAATGAACTTCCATATGTAATCGAAGCATTTCTTGCTGAAAAAGAACTAAAAATTATCGTTAAAGATAGTCGATTTCAAGATCAATTAAGGAGTAAAGGATTTGGAGAAAAGGAGGATTCTCAATACATATTGAAACCTCATGAGGCACTATACTTGATTTATACCAAACGTCTCGTCTTGAAAAGAGAAGTAAATAATCTAGATTTTGATTCTCTACTTGAAGTCATACTCAAACACGACAAATATATCTTGACAAAATTTCTTATTTATCGCGACCTTAGAAGCAGAGGATATGTAGCAAAAGAGGGTTTTGGATTCGGCGTTGATTTTAGAGTATATGAGAGAGGAGATTTTGACAGCAAGCCTGCAAAGTATGTAGTCTTTGGAATAAATGAAGGCATAAACTTACAGCTTAGTGTTTTTTCACAAATGGTCAAAGACATCAGAAAAATGGGAAAGGATGCCATTATTGCAGTTGTCGAGAGGCGCGGTGAAATAATTTATTACAAAGTTTCAACAATGCATTTTACTGAAGTCAAAAATTTATAATTTTAATTAAAGCACACTAGTATATCTTTTGGAAAAAGATATAATAATAATAATTTAGTTCGAAGCTATAACAATTACAGGATCAAGATAGATTAAGATGCATTGGTTAGGGATCTAACGGCATATGGAGACAAGGTCAACAACCGATTTATATCACCAACAATAAGATTATTTATCGTGCGACGCAACTTGTCTGATATAATAATAAAACTTGACCGCAATATAAGGTTCGTTGGTATTGTTAACAATAAAGGAGAGGTAATAGAAGGAGGCTTTCAAGAGGGTGTTGAACCCTTACTGCAGGATTCTGAAGAGCAGGAAATGTACGTAAACTCCTTGTCAAATATGGCAATATTCCAGAATGTTAGCGACAGGCTGGGCAAAGTCAAATATAGCTTGACTGAACATCAAAAAATTGCTTTAATGAGCTTTCCATTAGATAATGGCATATTATGCCTGTCAGTTTATGTCAAAGACGCGAATATTGACAAGTTGAAAAACGCCATTCTTAAGATAATGTCAACACGAACAAGACCAATGGAGTAGTCTTTCCATGTGAGAAGTACTTTCTACAGTTGATACTCATATGTCTAAAAAAGATTAATAAGTGGTCTGAATTTAACCGAATAATTAGAATTTACAAATGAAAAGATTTTGTGAGAGCTGTTTTTACACAGGAGAAGAATCTGAATTCCTGTCGGCAAGCGACTATTGTATTGAATGTATTAGTGTTCATTCAATGTGTCCTAAATGCAAATCAGGTTATCATAGCGCCCATATCATAGAATAATATCATTTTACAAGCCTCATTAGTGAATGACAAAACGTGACCTTCGCTTTTTTCATCATTAGACCCTGGATATATCGGATTGTCATTTTCCATCAGTACAAAAGAATTGTTGTGTATAATTATGAGAGTATATTTTATTTCTTACTACAAGATTTAGCAACAGTAAATCTAAATAAACAAGGCTAAAAGCTCAAGTTTTTGAGGTGAATATATATATACAATCGATCTTACAAATACAAACAACCAAATCGAAGTAATTGTCGAAAAAGCATTTCATCATCACTATCAAATACCAACTATGAACAATACCAATATCATCTTTGTTAAATAAATTTTCAGGATTAATAACTAGTCTACAATTTTGGTATAACGGAATACACCATTGCATACTTTTTCATTCATCTATGGTTATTTTTCTATCACAAAAATTCTTAAGTATAGAACAACCTTTATCACTCCGTTTGCTTTTCAGTATGGCTGCAGGATAATGACGACTATGATAGTCCCCCTATTACTCTGGTTGATAGACCAGGACATATGAAGAGAATTACCGGACTACCGAATCCTGCAGATGAAATTAAATGCTCCGGCCGGGATTTGAACCCGGGATCGTCGCCTTGAGAGGGCGAAATGCTTAACCGGACTACACCACCGGAGCTCATGCACAATGAATTTTGTTCTTCATATAAAACTTATGTCGTATACAATTCCTACGTACGTATCGTAAGGATATCAGGTTTTGAAATTATTCTAAGTCATTTGTAAATTCTTCCTTACAACGTTTGTCAATAACTGTCATATTACTTTTGATTATATTGAGACGCATACCTAGTGACCTTATTGAGTACATAAACAACAATATTCGATCTCCGGTTGGGATAATCGGATGCCGGGCAACTAATCCTGAAATGTCGTTTGATTGTTGTGAATATGACATTGCTATTTTTAACGAAAAATCACAGGGCAATAGATTTGTCCGGCTGGGCGACCATGGATTGGAATTGATTGCTCAAAAAACAATATCAATAATCGATATGCTGAATTTATATAATATGACCATAATACAAGACAACGATAGTTTAATCTTATCATCTTCGTCGCCGTCGTTCAATAAGATATCTGCTTATCAACATTATCTAGCTGTACTCAGAGGATTTGGAAAAAAATCGATAATTAGCTCCTTATTTTATCATGAGAAAATTACTAAAAGTATTCAGAAGAATTCTGTATTAGCAGGAATGTGGCTGAAAATAGCCGCATATGACTTCCTGAAAGGCATACTAGCATTGTCAGAAATTAAACCAATGCCCATACATGAGTTAGACCAAATAAGAACGATAACTGCAGAACGCCAAGAGATAGCTGACGGTATAAAGATAGCCTTGGAATGTATAGGATTAGAACGAGCTACGAGATCTACCATATCAAGATGCGCCGAAGGTATATACGAATTAAATTCTTCAGTATATGACAAAGATCTGATCAGGATAAAAATAAATCATTTGCTAAAAAAAGGCATGGTATCGGATTGTTACTATTATCTTGGTAAAATAGGATATAGATGTTTAACAGAAAAAGACCATCGATTTTTGATTACCTATATGAAGTTAATACAGATATCTATGGATCTGACAAAAGACATGCAGCAATTGGAAAGGCTGCAGAGCAATCTTGTAAAGACAAGTAAAGCTATTTTAAATAAATTATCGTACTATTACAGCGGGTGTAATAGGCTCTAATTTTTTATTTCTTGCTCTTAATTTTGCCTTATATTTTAGATTGCGTGGTTTTGTTCTCAGTCTATATCCGCAGCATGGACACCATAATCCATCCCATTTAATAAAAATCTCACAAATCTGACAGCGTTTTTGTCCACTAGCATATCGGCCGGATCCAACCGGCTTTTGTGCCTTGTGACGAACGCATATACCCTTACAAGTCATAACTACTAACCAAAAGGTACCTCGTTATTGTTGTATTTAAATCTGTGTAATGACTAATCCTGATTCCTTCGCAATGGTCTTTGGCATAAACTGAGAAAAAAAATAACGTTTTGTGTTTATTTAACAGAAACGTCCTTAGCCTGGAATGCTTCGTTCATAGTCAAGTATTCTTCAATTTTCATCTTTACATCATCTGGCTCTGTATCATCCATTCCTGAAAATCCTGCTTTGAACGAAATCTTATTTCCGGAAACATTGACATCTTCAATTTCCATATCTGCATAAACGTTTGCCATTTCATTAACCCATTCTTTTGCTTCATTTTGATCGACTCCTGCAGTATCTATGTTTACATTTAACATTTTGGACAATCCAAATCACCTGAACGAGATTTACTATGGTCATTAATAAAGTTGACGTGTCTGCAAACCACTTCTAAGCCATGAATTTAAACGATTAATCGGTTTTGTTTATAAAGAAGGTCCGAAGTTGCTCCGTGTTATCCTTTTTCCTCAAAGCCCCAGTATTTTATTAATTCTTTTTCGAATTTTGAAGACTGGTCTTCATTTAGAGAATCTCCACAGTTCTTATGAGTAGGCATAACCCTCATACCTGCCAATTTGAAATCTACCTCATAAAAGTGGACCTTTGGACAGTTACACATAGATAGTAACTACCTCGATCTGTTACTTATTTGTTTGCAGATATTGTCATGATCGCACAGGAATAATTCTTGCCAAGCTATAAGATATAAATATTTATCAATTCCATATATTCTATTATAACCATGACAACTGACAGTAGATCTGAAATTAGCAATAATTTTCGTCGCCTCATTTTAGCAGCCATGCTTATCTCTTCTGTTACAGGCGTAGCAATTAATTACAACGTAAAAAATGCATACGCCGCTGATAACAATTGGTATCTTGGAGAAGGAGCGAAAAAAGGTATGTATGTGAAGTACAATATACAAGACATTGATACTAATAATGGTCGACCTTTCGATATGACAATTTATTTCAAAGAAAAGGATGATAAAGGTAATTGGATTGCTCCAGTATTCGTAGTCGACGAAGGAAGAGTTATTGCCGGTACCTTTAGACTAAGTGCTCTAGACTTAACTGCGCTGGGGACATCTGAAATTCCTCCTGAAATGGCAAAATATAGAAGTGCATATACTAATTCGTTAAAATGGCTGTCAGCATACGTTCCTTATCCTGGTCAATCGTTAAGCTCAGCTTCGTGGGGAAAAATCGGATCGATAGGAGGTTCAGAAATTAAACCCTCTGGTACAGCTAAGTTAACGTTACCTGCGTTTCCAAAACCAATAGATGCTACTATAATCAGATATCATAAATCAGTAGATAGCGATATATGGGTTCTTAACGAATTTCCATATCCTGTAAAAGCAAAAACATTTGTAGATGTAACAACAGGAAAGCCTCGTGTTCAATTTGAGTTCACCCTGTTAGCAACTGGTCAAGGTGAACCTTCCAAGCCGGCAGCAGCAAGTTTCGCCGTTAAGCCCCCCTTGACAGAACGTACACCACGCGGAACGTATTATATTCGGCTCAATTGGGAACCAGAGACAATACATGTTGGAAATGAAACCAGATTTAACATTGAATTTCTAGATGACACTCAATTTCCACTTAATGGAGTTAGTTACGATATTAAGATATCAAATTCAAATGGCACTGCAATTTTAGATCTTAAGAACAAATTTGCCGACACTGGTACTGCCGCAATTCAACCGGTCAAATTCAACAGCACTGGTCCTGTCAAAGTTCAAGTTGATATAAACAGTGTTGAAAGTCGCAATTTAGCAGGATTTGTAGAAAATGCAGATTTTGATATTGGTATAGCACCTTAATATCAAATAGGCGTGCAGTGAATTTAACGGCAGCTATCTTTGGAATATTGGTCTTTATAGCCAAGCCAAGTGTTTAGTCTTATGTGTAAGTGAGAAGGGCACACATATTGATATTCTTTTTTCTTTACGCTTAAATAATCCACAACTATCAGTCAAGATAAGTGTCCCCTAGACAAATGGTTTTTTTAACGACAGGAATATTCTCTATACTTGGCATAACAGTGAGTGTTATCATTATTGCTAGCGGGGGTGGTTTTTCAGGACCAGGTGCATCCATTACAAATCCACCGACCGATGCGGATCTTTGGAGAATTGGTCAAAAGATTAATGATGGAACAGAATTAAATTATTCTTTGACAGTAATTGACTCAGTTAGTTCACTTATTGATGCTCATGTATCAATCAAATTTTTTGGAGACACGAGTGATTATTGGAAAACAAATTTCCACATAATAAATGGTACATTAACCAAAGATGCCACTATTCTGCTTTCAAAACAGCAATTAATTCAAAAGAATTCGGTCGAAGATGAATTTAAGCAATATTTTAAACTTATAGAGAGATCAATTTTATCAATAAGAGATATCGCCAGAGAACCAAAATATTTGGTTGTTGGTGCTCCGTGGGATACCATTTTAGTGGGCGTATCGTCAATATCTGTTAAAGTCATAGAGAAAGAAAACATCAAGACAGGTGCTGGAGATTTTAATGCCTTCATTCTTGGATACAAGATAGGTTCAAAGACAAGTAAAATTTGGCTAACTCACGAGGTGCCTTTGCCTGTAAAGGCAGAAGTTTACAATTCTGACGGTACACTTTCATATAAGTATAAACTAGTTGAGATGAAATCGGGATAAAAGACTTCGCTACTACTTTATCTTAAATTTATGCCTGTAGATATCCATCTATTGAAGATAAACATTGCTCATTAACCAATCACCGTAGGATTTTACGCGTTCATCTATTTTACACCAGAAGTGACAAGAGCCCGGGAGTAATTCTATCCTACCTTTGTCAAATATAAGTTTGACTCCTTCCTTACCTTCATACATGTAGGCATCCTGAGTTTCGATATCGCCCATTAGTTCTATCGCCTTCAATTTTATATTCTCTCGAGGGAGAGGAAATTTTCTACGAAATTTATCTATGACTATTCCTATATTTTCTCCTCCATAAGATTCAATATCAGAAATTTTCTTTGAATCAGGAAAGTGTAATTGCAGCTTTAAATTATATCTTGATCCGGTAATAAGAGATATCTCATTGATTTTTTGGTATGCCATATTGGGATTCTTCTTTAAAATCCTTTCTATAAGATTTTTATTAAGATTAATATTATCTTTTAATTCACCTATTAATTTGGATAATAGTACCATTCTGTTGTTCTAATTATTATTGGAATTATTATATATTTACTATCTATAATTCATCTTTTTATGAGGGTCATTAGCAGTCCATTTTATGTTTGCTTCGGACACAGATTCTGAGAGAGCTAGCAGTATAGAAGATTATCAGAATACATGTTCAGAATTTATAATCGATATCAGTAGAGATTACAAGGATTGGGTAGACAGATATCAATTATCTCAAGAAGAGAACACGACAAGAAAAGCTTCTATAGACAATATTGTTAGGACTACAAACGAGTGGATAGTCAAATATGGCAATACTATCAAAAAGGTCGATATAATTATGAATGACGGAGTTAGCAAAATGGCAGAGAATACTGCAGGTTATCCTTTCAAGTTTGAAGTGTCTGTTAACAATATGATACGTTATACGTCGCATCCTATTGGCAGAGTAAAGGTAAATATTAAAGCTATTCCTAGAGAGGGAAAGCTCATTCGAGTAGGAAATTACCGGAGAGACCAGTTATTATTAATCAATTCTATTTCTACTTTGAATTTTTCAATCAGTAATGAGAGTTTAAAGTCCGCAGACATACTTGATGATTATGTTGTCATTGATGCCAGTGAATGCAAAAAATATGATCTTATTTCTATAACAATAGTTATTGAGGAGATAAAAGGAGATTATGCAACTGAAAGCAGAGGCTATTCAACTATAATTCTATTAACATAAATGAGGAATCTCTCGTTTTAGCATTGATTACAATATATGATTGCTGATAGTCTCCTATTAATATTAAAAAACGCAGGAAATTACTAAATTGGATATAGCTAGTGTAGGTGTAAACATTAAAAACTCATTCTGCAATTGTATCCATAATCTATCAGGAAGATTAAAAAATAAATTATGTAGGAACTTGCTTATAATATAGAGCAATCCTATACTACACTGCTGAATGTAATCTCATTTATTTAATGAAGGCAACTACATTATGAATC
>JBKPPX010000363.1:0-11347 GCA_046733815.1 Thermoproteota archaeon
ATGTCTACCTTAAGCTCATCTCCCTGAACTACATTACCCTTTATTTCTGAAATTTCTAGAGCTGGAAGTCCTATAGTAAATGCATTTCTATAGAATATGCGAGCAAAACTTTCTGCTATAACAATAGAGATTCCTGCATACTTTAATGCTACTGGAGCCTGTTCTCTACTGGAGCCGCCTCCAAAATTTTTTCCTGCAACTATAAGGTCGCCCTTGGATATCTTTGTTGGAAAATCTGGATCAATACCATACATAGCATATTTTGCCATCTCATAAGGATCGTTTGTTCTGCTTTTGAATCTGAACGGAATAATTATGTCTGTATTAATATTATCTCCAAAAACCCAAGCTTTTCCATGTAAAATGGCAGTAGTAGCGACTGGTGAAGGCACTGATCGTGGTGGCGGCGGAGATGGCGTTAATGGTGAAGGATGTAGCGAAGATTCGGCCGGAGTTGGTTTATTATTATTCATATCAGAGAAACCTCCTTGGATCAGCTATTTTACCTTCAATTGCAGATGCTGCTGCTGTTGCAGGGGATGCGAGATACACTTTTGATGAAAGAGCTCCCATTCTTCCAACAAAATTCCTTGAAGATGATGAAATGCAGATTTCATTTTCTCCTAGCGCACCAAGATGAGTACCAACACATGCTCCACATGTAGCATTGGTAAAAACTGCTCCTGATTCAAGATAAATTTCTACGTACCCACGTTTAATGGCCTCTTCATATACTTTGGCAGATGCTGGTGTAACTACACATCGTGTATTTTTATGAACTTTTCTACCCTTTAATATATGTGCGGCTATCTCAAGATCTTCTATTCTTCCATTTGTAGAAGAACCTATAAATGCTTGATCAATTTCCACATTTGTCAATTCGTCAATTGAATGTACGTTATCAACATTATCTGGACCACAAACTTTAGGTTCTATCTTACCACATTCTATTTCTATTTCATCTACATATTTAGCTGAGCTGCCAGGACGAATATCAATTTCTGGCACATCTTTAATAATTCTTGGATTTTGATTTAAATAAGTTCTAGTCAGCTCATCGGTAGGGAATATAGAAATCTTTGCACCGCATTCCATTGAAGCATTGCTTATACATGCTCTTGAGTCAATACTAAACTCCTTTCTAGTATTATCATTTGCATATGTCCACTCCAAAGCCTTGTAATTAGCTCCATCTTCACCGACCTTTCCAATATAATCGAGTATTAGATCCCTGGCAAAAACTCCTTTTCTAAAATTGCCCGATAGTTTAATTTTTATTGTTTCTGGCACGCGTAACCATATTTGGCCTGTAGCCCACACAGCTGCTATTTCCGTACTTCCAATTCCAGTCGCAAATGCTGAGATACATCCGGCTTGACATGTGTGAGAATCTCCACCGAGTATCATCATACCCGGTGCAGCAAGATATTCAAGAATATATTGATGCGATATAGACCCTTCGACCAACATACAATTATACTTTGAAGCAAAACTTCTCATCATCGCATGGAGATTTGCAACCTTTTCATCTGCTGCAGGAAATGTATGATCTATCACTAACAAAACCCTTGAAGGGTTAAAGAGCTTATCCACTCCCATTTCATTTAATGAACGTATTGCCAAAGGACCCGTACTGTCTTGCGCCATAGCAAGATCTACATCTATAACTGCAATATCGCCAGCCATAGAAGGTTTGGACAGTTGGTTCTGCTTACTTTTTACTGTTAAGCTCTTTATGCTAATCGCCTTCTCAGCAAAGGTAAGTGAACTATCCTCCAGTATATTTTTCATAGAAGAAACAGAATAGGAGTTGTTTTGCTGTGTTAATGACTGCATATGAATTTCAATCCCCAATCAGATATTTTAAGCATCAGTTTTTAGGAATTATTTATTTATTTATAATTACTTTATCATATTTAATATCTAAAATATAATTGTCTTTACAACTGACATACGAAGGTAGCGGCCAGCTGAATAATAATAATCATCATCAGAAACACAAAATCACATCCACTTTCTCATTGTAAAGTTAGGCTAGGCAGTAGATGCATTCATGCATGCATAAATTGCAGCATTTGAATTAATTGTATATATGTATCATAATGTGAACTCTAATGATGATCCGGATTCACAATGGCCTCATTTGGTTATAATGTGTAAACATCATAGATCTATTATTGTGATTAAATCAATTCTTAATATCTCATAATTAACCTCAAAAATATTCTAAGTACTAATTTTTCTTACGAACTTTTGATTTGCTTTTTATTTTTGGCTTTTTATCATCTGGAATTTTAAACCCGCGGGCAAAATTGCTAATTTTTGACGCTATAACTTTAGACTTTTGAGAAGGAAGTTCATTTATTATTATGTCTTCTATTCGTTCGCCTTGCAGGTTGTCTGCTGACTCCTGCTTCTTTCTAGTATCGTTGTCATTATTTGATAGAGGATTCATTATGTAGGTATCTACATATCTATTGTATACTTATAATATATGTTAAGCATTTAGTGGCACAGCAAAAGAAACACGGATAATCAAAGCCTATACTGACTGATTGTTTTCTGTAGCAGCATCATCATCATCATCATCAATAACCACATTCTTCAAATACTAAACCTTTTAATTTTCCTTTTCTAATAATATAATACTTCAGTTTTATTTAGATAAAGCCATATTGATCCTAAATTAATATATGTCATTTTTACTGTTAAAATAATCAATTGTTGAAAATTTCAAAAAGTATTCCAGATTTTATTATTCTATAGATGTTAGCATTCAAAGAACATTAACAGTGATAATTCAGACGATGGGTATCCATAAAGAGAAGAAAGGAAGGAAGAAGGGTTTTTTTATCTGTCAGCCTGAAACGCAGCTACTAAAGCCGCACTCTATACACAAATTGCAACCTTCAGTGATTATTAATCTCGCTTTGCATGTTGGACAAGTATTATCCTCATTTGATTCCAGCAGCGGCGTTTGCGTTATCCTGTTAGGCGAATCCAGCAGTATTGATGTTGAGATTGTTTCTGTAGGTATTTCTTCATCTTCGATCTTGGTTTGTTCAAAGATTTTTTCTATCTGATCTCTGATATAAGGCTCTTTAACATTTGCACGAATATAGTCCGCTGCATATTTGCTTGGTCTTGTAATGAATTTCTTTTCCTTTGATTCATTACCTGTGATATGGAGAACCTGTTCATGTCGTGAGCCATCTCTATATACAGTAACTCCTTTTAATCCAAGTTCATGTGACAGCAGATATGCATACTTTACATCTTCTGCAGTAACGTCTCCTGGCATATTGATTGTTTTTGCAATTGCATTGCCAATCCATTTTTGCCATACAGCCTGCGCCATTATGTGATCAGTCCAGTGTATATCTATTGCAGTAACAAACGTTTTCTGAATCCATTCTGGAATTTCAGCCAAACCACGAACTGAACCGTAATTGTTTGCAATTTTTGCAAGTATTTCATCAGTGTATAGGCCATTTTCCTTCAACACATTTTCAAAAATCCTATTAGTATAGAAGAATCTACCAACTGTCACACGTTTTTCGAAAACTAACGCAAACATCGGTTCAACACCATTTGAAGTATCTGCAATCATAGATAATGTACCCGTCGGAGCAATAGTAGATGTCCAAGAGTTTCGTATTCCGTGTTTTTGAATTTTTTGAATTAATGAATCCCAATTGTATGCATGTGTCTCTGTTGGTAACTCGTAATAGCCTGAGATAGGTATCTTACCTTTTACATAATCTGTCTCTTTGAATAATGGAAATGGTCCTCTTACTTTTGCAATAGCAACACTTTCTTCCATACTGTAATAGGATACTGCTTCTGCCAGTTTGTACATGAATTCATAACCATCATTTGAATCATATGGAATTCTAAGTAGAAATAGCAAGTCAGCAATACCCATTATGCCAAGGCCTATTCTTCTTGTCAGCTTTGTATTGATATCAATTTCCTCTACTGGATACTTATTCATATCTATAATATTATCTAAGAATCTTGAGGATATCCTTATTGCCTGCTCATATTTCTGCCAATCAAACTCAAACATTCCATCTGCCTTACGCTTTACAAAGTTTGCAAGATTTATAGAACCTAGATTGCATGATTCATAAGGATATAATGATTGTTCACCACAGGGGTTTGTTGCACGCAAAGGTCCGCCCTTTGCATTTAGACATGGATTATATTTGTTAATATTATCAAAGAAGATAACACCTGGTTCTGCGCTTTTCCATGCGCTGAATGCTATCAGATCCATTAATTGATGGGAATCGATCTGCTTTATAGGCTCATGAGTTCTTGGATTATGTAATGTATACTTGTGGTTATCCTTATTTACAAGAGACTTCCAAAAATCTTCCCAGACGCCAACACTGACGTTAAAGTTCTCGAACACACCAGGTTTTGTCTTGGCCGTTATAAACTTTTCAATATCCGGATGCCATGCCTCCAATATACCCATATTTGCACCACGCCTCTTTCCGCCTTGTTTTACTACATCTGTTATAGTATCAATGATTCTCATAAAAGAGGTTGGACCCGATGCAACTCCAGATGTAGAAGCAACGATATCTCCTTCTGGTCTTAGGTCAGAATAATTTATTCCAACACCCCCACCTGATTTGAAAATCATGGCTGCATCAGTGGATGATCTCATGATCTTGTACATATCGTCTGGCATATCAAGAACAAAACAAGCTGACAATTGACCAAGCCTTGCACCTGCATTCATCAATGTTGGTGTATTCGGTAGAAAATCTCTTGATACCATTAAATTGTAGTATTCTTTGATTCTCTCTTCATATACGCTTAATTTGTTTTCAGCCACCATTCTAAGTAATTCTTTAAAACCAACTTTCATACAACCCATCTTTGCTAGAGACACATAATGTCTAATGAGACATTCAAAGTGATATTTGTTCAGATAGTAGTAATCTCCTATCTTTAATTTTAGATCAAAGTCATCTATTTTTGCATAATATTTCTCTGCTTCTTCGATATTTTGGTTATGTCCACCTGCTAAATTGAACAATTGAGAATCATGCAATATATCTGGAAGTGCAACCAGAATTGCCACTCTTTCAAACATCTGTTTTGGACCTTCTATGATCTCACCAGTATTATCTCGTAACAGATAACGTGCAGCTAAAACTCTAAGGGAATTAATATCAAATACCTTGTCAACTTCATCAAGCACCTTCTTGTTTAGAACTCTCATCTTCTCATCTCTAACTTTGCGCCTCTCATGCCTATACAGGATATACGCCTTAGCCGTTTCAGACAAACCTTCTTCAATGAGTATAGATTCTACTATGTCTTGCACATCTTCAACACTTGCAACTGCAACTTTTCCACTCGATCCATAACCACTTTGAATCATTTTCTGTACCACATTATTTGCCAATCTTTCTGCTAATGGATAATCTGCCTTACCAGTCACTACAAGTGCTTTGTAAATTGCATTTGATATTTTAGAATGAGTAAAACTAACAACTCTGCCGTCTCTTTTTTTAATATTTATGATTAGATTCTCTTTCGAGTTATTAAACTCGGTTATTCCTGCCATCCCTTTTCTTATAAGAAGATTTTAGTTTAAAAAGCTAGCTCTAGATACTTATAAAATATCTTATTATGAAGCTTATTTACTAAAGGTACTACTAAATTATAGTTTCTAGTATCATTTCCAGTATATAGTACTAGTCCCGAGGTAAAATATCATGTATACAAGTCTACATTATCTGCCATATCTATAAAATAGTCATTCCTGACATAATGACAACGGCAGCATATAAAAATGCCGCATAATCTCAAAGTAGCAATTTATAATATTCAGCTCTGAAATAAAAATATTATTTTCAGACATTTCATTTCTTTACTACATAGAGGAAAAAAGATGATGGTGATAATCACGAGTTATATCTATAGTGTAGTTTACCTTTACTATAGATACAATAGATTAAGTATGAAAAAGAAAATAGATTGATTTTTGTTTCATATAATCTCTTGATAATCAGGTAAAATTGTAGGATATTAAAAAGCTACGAGATCTGCAAAATAATCTATTACAGATTAATTTAATCTCTATTATATATCAGATGATTGAGTATAATTTTCATGTGTCTGATATTTATTCATCATAAGTGCAGTATACTAAATCTAACATATTCCTTTCAATCTAGGATCTTCTAATTACATAAGTTGTCTTTCCAATTTCCCATTGGGATAGTGATATATATGAATAACAATAATAATCAAAAGAAATTTAATTGTACTATCTTAACTATACGTAGAAGATTTATGCATACTCTATGAAATTTTATATATTATGCAAATTCAAAACATGTTATGAACCTACCTACTAATATTACAATTAAAATAATGCCAACAGCATTCACAATTAAACGGAGATAATAAAATCTAAAATATGACGCGGAAAGGTCAACTCAAAGAAATATTTAGTAAAGCTTTGTATGCAGATAATGCTGATCTTTATTCAGTAAGCTATCGTGAGTTTAACTCTATTATTAAGGTGTCATTGCCAGAATTCTTAAAGCTTTCTGAGAATTTTGAAGTTATTCCACCGAATAGAATTTTCTTAGTTACAAGAGAAGGAAAAATTCTTTATCGCAAGTTCGGTACTACCTTAATAAGTTAACAAAACTGGCCTGCCTGCCTGAATGCAAATAAAAATCAAAACAGACAAAAGTAAAATGTGAATAATGTAAGCACGTTGTAATATATGAATAGTTTATAGCCACAACATAGAAAAAAACAAAAGAAGATGATGGTAGGAAGGAAGGAAGGAAGGAGAGATGGATCAATTATCAATAAAAAATCATCTTTTAAACTAGGATTAGATATATTGAACAAAATGAGAAAAGTAGCGCCCGACCAACACTCGAAGACATGTGGTTTTCCCTGCAAGACTGCTACAATAAGTTCCCAAGCAGCCCCGTGGTTTACCCTTACCATCGTAGACTTGGACTCCCCTACATCTTTTGAGGATGAAGGTTAACCTACTAGCCTATGACGACAAATCATCATTCCCGTGGGAGTTACAAGCCTTTACTTGCAACCTAGACCTATATGATGTATCGTTCTTCTCTTTCGGTTAATCGGACAATATGCATATGTAGGAAAGATATTTAGTCTTTTTTGTTAAATCAATTAGTAAGAAGAGTGTAATAACCTTAACCTTAACTTTACTGACATATTATATAACATAATAATCACATAAAATATAAAAATAATTCAAATCTCGTTTATATTCAATAAATTAAAGAACAACGTTCAGGGGCATGATATATAATATAAATATAATAATGAATACCTCTTATGAAAGCTAAAACTCGTATGAAGCCAACTCCTGACTCTTCTAATACTACTACTTCTTTTAAAATTACTACTATTAACTCTGATATCAACAATAAAATCGATAATAATACCAACATTAATTATAATAATAATAATAATACCAGAAGAAATGGTAATATCAATAATAATAATAATGAATATGGATACAACCCAAAAAATATCGAAAAGAAAATAAAATCTGGTACCTTCAAAATTGCAGTTTACGGTTTAGGGCATGTTGGAGCTCCACTAGCTTCTGTATGGCTTCGACAAGGAGCACATGTTATAGGAGTCGACAAATCTTCGAAGGTATTAGAAAATGCAAAAATAGGCAAGACCCATCTCCAATTAGAACCAGGAGTCAATGAGGCCTTTACAAAGGGTATAGAGGAAAGTCGTTTCGAAGTATATGAAGACTTGGTAAAAGCATCGTTAGATTCATATTTTAAAATGATTTGCGTACCAGTATTATTAGCTGCAAATGGATCAGGAGCAGCAGCTGATTTGACAGCAATAAAAGATGTAGCAACATCAATTGGGAAAGGATTAAAAAAGTTTGATGTTGTAGCTCTAAATCCTAGTGTTCCTCCTGGAACAACTGAAGAGATTGTATTACCAATTCTAGAGAAAGAAAGTGGTTTAAAAGTAGAAACAGACTTTTACCTGATATACAATCCTGAACGAATCTATGAGGGAAGGGCTATAGAAGATATCGAGCAGAGATATCCAGCAATAGTCTCAGGAGCTGGTGATAGGAGCGTCAATATAGGGATTAAGATATACTCTATAATATTTAAGAAAGGGGTATTAGCAATGAGTAGTATAAGAACTGCTGAAACCGAAAAGCTTCTTGAAGGAGTATATCGGGATGCAAATATCGCTCTTGCAAATGAACTTGCAAAATTCTGTGAAAAGGTAGGTGTTGATTTTTGGGAAGCAAGAGACGCGGCAAACTCCCAACCATTTTGCCACATCCATAAACCAGGCGTAGGTGTTGGCGGTGCATGTATACCTGTTTATCCCCAATTTATACTCCATACTGCAGATAGGATTAAGATTGATTGTAATATCACTCGAATGAGTAGAAATATCAATGATTCTATGCCTGCTTATTGTGTAGAACGAGCCATAAAGTTGCTAGAAGAACAAGAAGGAGAAGGAGAAGAAATGAATAATGATAATAAAAAAAGGAAAGGAAGAGAACAGTTGCAAAAAGGTTTTGTAAATAATAAGAGTAGGAAAGTAGTCATTATCACTTTACTTGGTCTTGCCTTTAGGGGAGGAGTTTCAGATACACGCTCATCACCTACTTACAAGGTCATTGAGGAATTTCAGAAACTGATGAAAGTAAAAGAGATTCGTGTCCATGATCCCTTGGTAATTAAAGATCCTACTTTATCAGGAAAACAGAATATTATTCTAACTTCAAACCTAAATGAAGCTATACAAGGTACAGATTTAGTGATGCTCATTGCAGATCATCCAGAATATCGGACTTTGACATCTGCTGATCTTGGTGGGATCCCAGTTTATGATGGTCGGGGAATGCTCGACAGGTCGAAGTTCAATCACTCAGAATTTGCATCTATTGGAGTAGGTAATCAAACAGGCATATAGTGAATATGTTAACTTATTAGTTTTCATATCTATTGTCTTTCCACATATTTTGTAAAACAGTACAAGTTGCCCTGCGGTTGTAATATATATAAAAAATCACAGATTAGCTTTCATAATGAATTAGTAAATCCTTTATTTATTTCTATTTTGGCCTATATTCTGCTCTTCTCTGATGTCTATCTGACCATCTAATGCAAGAAGGTTTAACAAAAGTATATTTTAACAATGTCTTCTCAAAGATATTTAATTTGATTCAGTTATCAATTCAGGTTTTTCCTGACCAATCATTTTCAAAGATCACCTAAGACAGTACCGGCGAGTGATAATAAGTTAGAAATACTAATATAGCCTGGGCACGCAACAGTAATCACAATTCCTATCTACAGTTCAACTTTTATTACTGCGCCATTAGGAACAGATTCTTTATATATAATTGCTTGAAACCGATAAAGCTTTGATTCCGGCATAAACCATACATCAGGAGGAGCACCTGCCTTGAAGCAAATATTTGCAAGATATTCATAAATATTCCACTTCAATTCTATTGGAACTTGGGGAAGGAGTAATCCTGTACCGTATTTCCACCTTAGAATTAAACCATCTCTTCCGAGCTTGATATGGTTTGGAAATTCATCTGGATTTTGAGCTCTAATTTCTTCAGGTGGAGTAAGAATACTAACTTCAAAAATTATGCTTGCTAGTTCTGCTTTCTCTACTGGAGTAAATCTTGGATCCTGTGTAGCTGCCGCAATAGCTGCTTCAATGACTGATTGATACAATTTTTTTTCAGAAAGAGGAAAACCTATGCATCCTCTCAGCTGTTCTTCTCTGCTTCTTACTGAGGTTAATGTAACAAAGACTCCTGTCTTCTGTGAAAGCGTTTCGAGGCTTTCAATGTCAATATCAACAGGCTCTCCTAGATATTTCTGTACAGCTTTTCGGGCCAATTTAACTAACTGCTCTCCTTCTATATTAGAGATCATCATTGTGAAGCATTATCATATAACCGGTAACTCGCTTTAAAATTATATCTGTATAAAACCTTTATAGTTGTGTATAGATTTCAGGTTTTGTTAACCTAGGAAAAAAGCTATGCTGCAGTAGATACCTGTATGTTGTCGATGCACGCAAAAAGAAATCGACGGCCATCTACAAAAGATATTTGGTATAGATTAACCTCATATGTTGATAGACAACACACATCCAAATACACTTCAAATATTATCAATTCAAGATTATTATATATCATATGATAAAGTTTTTCATCTTAATCAAATACAAATAGAGCATTAACTGATAGACAAAAAACATAAGCCATCCATCCTACTTTTCTCATATTTAATAATTCTTTTTTATACTATATGTCTTCGTTTAATATTAATGTAAGAAGAGCTGCTCTTAATTCCTTACCATATCCTGCCTGTTTGAAATAGATTGCATTATTTGTATTATCAATGGAGTGGGAAATCTCTTCCATCCTAGGCATTGGATGCATTATGGAGACATCTGATTTTGACTTTGCGAGAGTCTCGCTATTAATAGTATATGTACCCTTTACTTTTTCATATTCTTGTAAATCCGGGAAACGCTCTCTTTGTATTCTCGTAACATAAATTATATCAAGTTTAGACAAAAGATCATCGTCAAGTTGGCTGTGCTCATAAATATTTAATTTATTCTCAATATCATAGATGGATTCCTTTCTTATTGATAATGTAGGAGGTGATACTAAATGGACATCTACTTTGTAATTTGCCAGGCCGTATAATAAGGAGTATACTGTTCTTCCATATTTTAAATCGCCAACAATGCTTATCTCAAGACCATCAATTCTCTTTTTTTCTTTATTTATTGTATACAGGTCAAGCATTGCTTGTGTCGGATGTTCTTCACTTCCACTACCTGCATTAATTATTGGATTCTTTGATAATTCTCCTGCAAATCTACTTGAACCATCAAGAGGATGTCGTAATACAGTGACATCAGAGTAAAGATCCATTGTTCGAATAGTATCAGCAAGACTCTCGCCTTTTTCAATAGAAGAGGATTTAGGATCAAAGATACCAATAGAGCTTCCACCTAGAGATGCCATAGCTGCCTCGAAACTCATTCGAGTTCTGGTGCTAGGTTCATAAAAAATATATCCAAGGGTTCTTCCCTTTCCAAGTTCACTCTTTTCATTTGGTTTCAAGCCTTTAATTTTATCTGTAGTGGAGAAAATGAATTCAAGATCTTGCTTGTTGAAATCCTTAATTGAAACAATATCTCTATTGTAAAACTGATTAGTGGGCATACTATCCCATGATCTCCTTTCTATCTAAAGAAAAGGTTCTATAATAAAGATTAAGGAGTTAAT
>JBKPPX010000364.1:0-1741 GCA_046733815.1 Thermoproteota archaeon
AGGATGAAGCATTTTAGTCTTATTTCTTTGATAATAACTAAAATCATATTCTTGCCACATTTTTGTAGCTACTTCACCAAGAAATATTGTCAGCACTCTGATATTGCTATATTCGCTAACTTCCAATGCCAGGCTTTCTGCTAAACCTCCAAGCCCAAATTTACTTGCACAGTAAGCTGATAAATTAATAAAACCCACTTTGCCAGCACCAGAATTGACATTTAATATGACTCCTGAGCGCCTTGAAATCATATATGGAAGAACAGCTTTTTCAAAAAGAAAAGCACTCTTCAAATTGCTGTTTATTGTTTGATCCCATTCCTCATCAGATGTATCTACTAATTTTCTGTTAAATGCAACTCCAGCATTGTTTACAAGAATATCTATAGTCTCGCTTCCAAATTTTTCTATTGCGGATTTAACAAGAGAATTGACCTCCGAAGGTATGCTTACGTCACACTTTATACCTAAAACACTGGAATTACTAGTTAGCTTGCTGATTTCTTCTACAGTGGAATTTATTTCACTGTGGGTCCTAGAACAAACAACTACATTCACTGACTTTTTTGCTAATATTATGGCTGTTTCTTTGCCTATACCTCTGCCGCTGCCCGTAATAATTGCTGTCTTTTTAGATTCTTGTTTCATACTGATGCCTTACTGATATACATTATAATTACATCTATAAATTCGGTTTTTTCCTTCTTGCATAATTGCGTTGGGCTCGCTCGGTACATCTCTCCATCGACGAACTAATTAACAAGTACAGATAGGCGATGCATATTTTAATCCTGAAGCGCCGCAGACCTAGTATAGCCAAAAAACGAGACAATAATAGGAAGAAGCCCGCATAATATCGCCATGAGTGAATTTGCGTTCATTAGGTTTTTGAGCAATGTCCTTCTCACAGAAGAAGAGCGGAAAGATAAAAGTGACATTATCCAGCTAACCGAGGATGTGCTTCATGCTAGGGGACTGGAATGCGATGCGTCAATTGCCAAGCTGTCAGCGGATCAAGTGAAAGACATACTAGAACAGGTAAGGGCGCTAAGAAAGAAAAAGGCGAAAGAAAAAGAGGCGAAAGGCGAACAGCAAAGTGTGCAAAGTTACATCAGGTAAGGTATTATCGTAAAGTGGTTGTGGAGGCTCTATAAAATGGATTTTACTGAGCGCTGGCTTGTGATGATCACAATTGCGATAATCCTTTTTGCCATTGCGCTACTTATCTTACGAATCAATATCAGGTCGCTCCTTATTTTTTTTGTAATTGGCATATCTGCTGTTACCCTGTGGATGGTTGTTGATACAAGATTTTTTGCGCCCCAGAGCAAGAGGAGTGGCAATACAAAGAGCCGGCCCTGCATCTGTCCCGTATGTAATCATGACCACGAAGAATTGTGTTTCCAGAACAGATGTGCATGCTGTTTGATTACAAAAAATGACAAGGTGGTAGGGCATTCAAGCAGTGCCCTGCAGTAGTGAACTGCTACCAAAGGGTTGGCTACTTTAAAATAAAGTTGATAGGGTCGCTCCTCAGCAGCAGCAACTTCTTTTCCTCTCGCCCTTTGGCCGTATACGATGTAGCCCAAGCTGATTGCATATTAAGTGGCTTTGACATTTGAGATTTAGTATAAACAAGTCGTTGTTGCCACTATTTTTCCACAACATCAGCAGTAAATTTTTCCTCTTTCTTTAGTCGCTGATCAATTTCTCTTATCAGCCAGTCCTGAGGCCATCTAAT
>JBKPPX010000365.1:0-3632 GCA_046733815.1 Thermoproteota archaeon
CTTATCATGACGATACTTGGAACCAGTCTCTTCTTTACCGGTTTTACCGATCCTGTGGATGCTCTGCCGCTTAGGATATGGCGCCTTGCCTCCCAGCCATACGAGTCCGCCCATGACTTTGGATGGGGGGCTGCGCTGATCCTTATACTCTTAGTTCTTGTTATGAGCGTAGGTCTAAGGGTGCTCGCATACAAGAAAGGATTCCGGGTAAAGGCAATTTCTGCCTGAATGTGACGCTACCTTCAGTTTTTCTCTATATAGAGAATATAGATAATACATAATTAGCCATGGGGTGAAGCCTAAGTAGTGACCCATGAAGCAATAGATAGTGGCATCGAAAATATCGGTGTCCAGCCGCCAATAGCCGATCTGCAACATCGTTACAAGGTTTCTATTAGAAACCTCAATGCATGGTTCGGAATGAAACAGGCATTGAAAAATATTAGTCTTGACATAAAGAAAAACGCAGCTACTGCAATCATAGGGCCATCTGGCTGCGGCAAAACTACTCTAATCCGATGTCTGAACCGCATGCACGAAATGACGCCGGGCGCAACTGCAAAGGGAAGTGTCATTCTTGACAACATTGACATCTATGACAAAAGGGTGGATCCTGTTGTTATCAAGAGGCGCATTGGGATGGTCTTCCAGAAACCTAACCCTTTCCCTACAATGAGCATCTATGACAACGTAGCGGCTGGACTAAAGCTCAATGGCATCAAGGACAAGAGGCTTATTGGAGACATTGTTCAGGAGAGTCTTAAAGGTGCAGCTCTTTGGGAAGAAGTTAAGAGTGAGCTTGGCAAGTCTGGTCTGAGCCTTTCTGGTGGGCAGCAGCAAAGATTGTGCATAGCAAGAGCACTTGCTATGCATCCTGAAGTGATCCTGATGGATGAGCCGGCATCTGCACTTGACCCCATTGCCTCCTCTAAAATCGAGGAGCTAATACACAACCTCAAGAAAGATCTGACTATAATAATTGTTACACACAATATGCAGCAGGCTGCACGTGTATCTGATCTCACTGCTTTTATGTACCTTGGCGAGCTTGTTGAATATGGGGCGACAAAGCAGATCTTTGAGAATCCTCAGAAGGATCTTACTGAAAGGTACATATCTGGCAAGTTTGGCTAAGCAAGACAGAGACATTTGGTAATTTGACACGTCTTTTAGACCTTGGAATAGATCGCATACAGAATATCATCATGGATATGGCCAAGCTTTCAGAGAAATCTGTGACAACTGCCATAGAATCATATGAAAAAGGGACAAGTACAAAAAAAGTCATCTTTGAATGGTCGGAGCAGCTCAGAGTGCTACAGGATGAAGTTGGTGATCTTGCAATTGAACTGATTGCCCGCTACCAGCCAGTTGCCACTGACCTCCGCTTCATCAGATCATGCATGGAAATTGCATATGGATTTTCCCGGTTTGGCCGCTACGCCTATGATATTGTTGATGTGCTTGAAACCATGGGCTCAATAGTCAATTGCGACAAGAGCGCAGTTCTAGAAATGTCTTGCACAGTCCGGGAAATGATACACACAAGTGTTCAGGCACTGCAGTCAAAAGACAAAAATGCAGCAGAAAAGTTGTACCAGATGGACGATACGGTTGACGCACTTTACAGGAAGTATTTAAGAGAAGCCATCACACCATATGAAACAACTGATAAAAGATCTTTTGACCCTCGCTGCTACATCTCTGCTCTGCTGATACTTAGGTATCTTGAGCGCATTTCAGATCACTCCTGTTATATAGGTGATTCTGTGCATTATATTGTAACAGGGACGTCAAGCCCAAGACGCTAAAAATGTATGTGAGTATAGAGAATACAAAACGGCATATAGTAATAATATATAGCGCCCATTCCAGCAATGCGCTTATTTACAGCTTCCTTAGTACGCAACAGTAAGAACACCCTCATATCTTAAGGAATCTCGCAAGCTGCAATTTACAAGTAGGTCAACATACGTCCTCTAGCTGCCAAAAAGATGAATTGAAGACCTCTGATTGTCTAAGTTACTGCATAGATACCAAGAGCATTGAGAGAGTTGCTAATTAAATAACATCAATCTATCTCTAGAAGAAATTAAAATGGCAGTTGAATATGTAAGCGACATTGCAGAGATTGCAATGACCGAGGCGATAGGTGAAGTGACAGAAAAACAAGAACCAACCCCGGAGATAATAATATCTTACAGCCTTAAAGAATCCATATATGCATAGTTGGATGCGTTGGATTGTAGTAGGAGTCAGCCTCGGAGCAGTAGCTGTAATCGCCACTGTTCTCACAATAATGGCAGGCCCATAATCTTAGATTGATGCCATGATATGCTTGATGCTGATCAACGAAAAAATATGCTGGGTTTGCAATGGGATTTGTAGGCGGCCTAGCACGCATAGTCCTGGGTCATACAACAAATTTCTTCTACTATAAGTGTTAAGTCTGCACAATTGTAGCAGTTAAAATTGGCATTTGAGTAAGCAAGCATGCTGTGGGCTTGCATTGAATCCATGAAAGATCACATATATTTGCCGCCTACTCTTATGATATGCGTATACAGATTGTCTAATATGCAACACAATTCTGATTCAAAACAGATGCACAGATTCTGCTTATGCATATTGGCAGAAAAATTCTAGATCCTTGAGTAATGCATCCATTTGATCTTTCTTTTTGCAGACAACTCGCCAGCCGATGATTTCCTCATTATAAAAAGATACTTAAACCCGCGAAGATAGAAGTTGAATCGTAGCGCGCGGCTATGCCATATTGTCGTGTTGGATGTTTGGCTCCTTCTTGCTACACATACAATGTCTACTGTGTCAAAATATTTGCAAAGATACTCGTACACGCGAAAGCCTACTGGTGTGAATTTTTTCTTTACCCATTGATCGCCTATTAACCACCCCAGCACCTTTCCGGGTTTGAGCACACGATGACATTCGATCATGATCTTCTCAAGCTCTCTATAGAACTGGTCACTCTCTGCAGAAATGTGGCCTATATTGTCAGGATGCTCATTGTAGTGAATGTTGTCGCCATACGGTGAATCAATGAATATCATCTCAGTACTTGCTTCTGAAAGCGGTATCTTGCGAGCATCATTCTGAATTATATCCTGCCTAGTAGGCGAGATGTCGTATGCTATACATCTGCGTCCCTCCTCCTTGCATACGTCGATAGTAGTGCCACTTCCTGCCATCGGATCAAGCACAAGATCGCCTTGTTCTGTATACCGCTTGATCATATTGTATATCACAAACGCTGGCGTCACACCTGCGTATTTGTTGCTTCCCTTTCGGATCTTGCCGTAATTCTGCCGAGGATAGTCCCATAGTGTAGTAGTTTCCAGCCGTAGATTGTTCTCATCTCTATTCTTTTTGGCGATCTTCAATCTGCCATTGGGGTTTTCAATATATCTAGAGAGCAGTTGTGTCAGCTCTCCATTAAGCATGTTGTGCCAGCTGATCCTCATAGTAGAGAGAACTTTTCTTGCACTTACAATTGAGTATATTTTGCCGTTATGAGATACCTGCACTTGGTACGGATATCTGCCTTTCCAAGCTTCAGGCACTATGTCCTTCGCCCCATCCGACCTGGCTAGGAAAGTGCCGTAGAGTGTATC
>JBKPPX010000366.1:0-2725 GCA_046733815.1 Thermoproteota archaeon
GTCGTCCTATGTTGACTTGATGCAACTTTAATTCGTGCAATGTTCATTCTGAGCGCTATCAGTGTTTCATCTGGGTTTAATCCAAAAGATAATTCTAGATTTAGATTACCATTGTTTTTTTATTTTCTGATAATAAAATTCCATAAAACAATATATTAAATGGATAAATGCAGGTCTTCCATAGAAATTTGATTTTACAATAACATCTCAAATAGAAATCACTCTTTCTAATTATCTTCTATTGTAACGAACTACTATAACTTTCAATATGAAAATATTGAATTTATAATCTTAATTGTTATTACACTTTTGATCTACAATTTTATCAACTGCTTTTTTGGGTTATTGTTTCTGTTTATTGGTAACGTTATCGTTAGCGATAGCAATTGGTATAGTTCTATAACCTGATTGCTGTCATAACTTAATATTTTAGGGGTCGCAAAAAATTGCTGGCTGATGGACAGATGGACATGTCTTAGACATCCCTAGTGGACACGTCCATTCTTTGGCTACACTAAACTCAACTAGAATTTATAATTTCACTTTTTTTATGAATTTTTTGATCATTAGCCTAGCCGCCATCCAAGTGTAAACAGTCTAATTATGCGATAGCCATAGTGTTATATCCTGGTATGTATATGGCTGTTCAAGTCATTATTAGTCTGTGCTCAATATCTATTCTTCACTTATAGTGTGTTCATATAGCAGCTTGTATGTACGGTTATTATAGCTAAAGACAATTAAGGCTCTTAAGACAGCTATTCTAACTTAAATTATTATAGCTAACCTCTATCAACTTAACCAATTTAAACTGATTAAATGATTTCAGTTTAATATTCACAGGAAACGGCCAAAACTTCCATCATCTTGAAATTATAAGAACAAGTTTGATAAAAAAATATAAAATTGTTTAATCAGTAAGTAAAATGCTGCAAACAAGTTATGATAATTTAAAGCCGACGTACACTAGTACCATATCTTCAAACTAAGGCAAAAAATAATCAATCAATATTTTCATAATGCATTTGAAGTCAATTATTATATTATTCTTGGCTTTACAAAATAAGATATATAAATTTGAACAGAAAATGATATATTATACATAATAACTATAGTAAATAATACTAATGGAATTATTACAGCTTATCATGAAGAATCAGCTGCAAGAGAAAGATATTAACTGCAGCAAGCCTATTAGAGGTGATTCTTATGCAAGATCTTATTAGCGAAAATTTATTTTTGTCTATTATAATTCCTACATATAACCAAGCTGAAAATATTTTAAAACTAATAGATGCAATAAGATACCATTTACCCAATGATGTTTCTGCTGAGATAATAATAATAGATGACAATTCACCTGATGGAACTGGCATATTAGTTGAAAGATACATAAAAAGAATAACAAATGAAACCTTTGACGATATCGAGAGAAAAAACAAAAAAAATAATTATAAAAAATGCCAAGTCAAAGTTATTCATAGGAAGAGGAAGAATCGCTTGATTCATACCATATTGCATGGAGTGAGCTTCGCTAGAGGACAGAATATTCTGATAATGGATGGAGATTTCTCGCATCCTCCTGAAATAATACCTAAAATAATATATGAATTGAACCAAGACCCAAATTGTATAGTCGTGGCTTCAAGATATATTAAAGGAGCATCAATAGTAGGATGGACTTTCAAAAGACTAATGCTTCACATGGGTGCCATAGGAATAGCCCGGCATAGTTTGAAATTACAAAATGTCAAAGACCCCATGTCTGGTTTCTTTGCACTTCCTCGTTATGTATTAAAAAATATTAAATTTGATACACAAGATTTTAAAATGTTATTGGAGATTCTTGTTAAAGACAAGGATCTAAGAGTAAAAGAAATACCATATACTTTTAATGATCGCGAATTTGAAAAAAGAAAACTCGATTCCAGAGTTATATTTGATTATATCAAAGCAATATGGCAACTTTACAGATATGGACGAAATTCTAGTAAAGCAATACAGAATAAGCAAGAGCGTAGAGGGTTAGTATTATTCCTATCCAAAGCTGCGAGATTTTTCACAGTCGGTGCTAGTGGATTATTAATAAATTATTTAATATCGTCACTTCTGACTGGCGGCACTATATCCAGCTTATGGTATATACATGCCACCTTGATAGGCATTATATCTTCAATAACTTCAAACTTTTTATTAAATAAATCATGGACATTTGAAGACAGAAATTTCTCGCTTTACCATACATTAAAGCAATATGGATTATTTGCAACTTTTAGTTCAATAGGAGCATCAATCCAATTATTGCTTGTCTATCTGTTAGTAGAATCAGGGCTTAGCTATACTCCCTCGTTAATAATAGCTGTTGCTACCGCATCAATCAGTAATTTTATTCTCAATAAAAAATGGACTTTTCATGAGAAAATCTGGAAATAGCAATATTACTGGTATGTTATATTTGGATGAGGATGATAGTTTGATTATGGAACAAAGATAAGACACGGAGTATTATTCTTTTACCTTTTCATAACTTAAAAGGAGTTACACATTTATCAATCCTTGAATTAGCCAAATTAACATAAATCATCCTCTTCAAATGCTATAAAAGTCTATATGACTGAAAGCTTTCGAACTCTTGGATAGACTTATGTAGATTTGACATGCGCTTGTTGTGGCTATACAGTTGTTTCTTTTCATGGTAACATCGACTACAAGAGAAGATTATGAT
>JBKPPX010000367.1:0-3946 GCA_046733815.1 Thermoproteota archaeon
GCTATCTGTACTGTTGTTAGGACCAAAGGAGTACTATGCTCTTGCGCGTCTGCACTCACATGTTTCATTGGATAAGCTAAGAAAAGTAATGCAAGAATTTACAGGTGAAATATATCAGCGGCCGCCCCAGCGCTCATCTGTCCGACGTGTGACTCGCGTGAGAAGTGTCTATGAATTTGACTACCTTGAAGATTACGACAGACTCGTGCTCATGCGTATCCTATGCCAGGCAGGTACATACATTCGCAAGATAATCTACGATATTGGAGAGGTTGTATCATCTGGGGCTACGATGGTAGAGCTCCGCAGGACAAGGGTAAGCAACCTCTCAGAACAGAATGATGGTCTTGTACGGCTGCATGATATTGTAGATGCCTATCAGCGTTACAAGGAAAGAAAGGACGAAGAAAAGCTGCGTAGACTAATCCTGCCAATAGAACACTGCCTAGAAGGTATACGTGCCATCACTGTGCGCGATACAGCAGTCGATGCGCTGTGCCATGGCGCACCCCTTGCGGTGCCTGGCGTAATAGCATTGCCAAAAGACCTACGCAAGGGGGAGCTTGTAGGCGTCTACACTCTAAAGGGAGAGATAGTAGGGTTGGCACAGACTGCGATGATAAAAGAGGAGATCGAGCAGAGCGTAAGGGGCATAGCGTTTGTCATGAAACGCATCATCATGAGGCCCAATACCTATCCAAAGGCGTGGCGCTCAAAGGGTGAGCAGTCCATCAATGTCCCGACACCCTCAGAAGTTGACCTCGACAAGCTTGAAAATGAAAACCCTGATGAGTTCTGAGAATTAATTTTAAAGGGTTTCTCCAATGCCTGGACGCTTGCGGTCCAGTTTGGCAATATTCTTTGCAAGGTTTTCAATCGTGCCTGGAACGTGACAGCGACACATACAATCGTTGCAATCGACATGACTGCCTGCCTTACAATGATCGGATAATCCCTGAGTAGCCAAAAGCACTGATTGATGCCACATTCCTCAATTTTTAGCTTTGTCTTTTTGCCGATAATTAATATACTGATATGTTAGCTAGTGCACATGTTATCTGATGCCGGGGTCGCCTAGCCCGGTAGGGCGCAAGCCTGGAATTTGTTAAACCGGCCAGCTTGTGACCCGTGAGGGTCCCGAGGGTTCAAATCCCTCTCCCGGCGCTTATTATAAGGGCATTAGTGAATACTATATACCCTATGAGAGCAAAAAAGCAGAAGTTGAGAATTTGAAAATGCAACTGACTTCAATTAACTTTTAAGACAACGGCAGCAGCTCTACCGCGTCGAGAAATCTTTAAAGATATTACATTGCCTACAAGCCCTAAAATAGCAAAACCTAGCTTCAAGTATGATTGAATGTGTGTCAGAATTGAGCTCGTTCATGTCAAAACTATAAAACTCAGAAAGTCCACTAGGCATATTATGTCAGTTTATGACAGTGTTTGTTTTCTTAGAAACCGTGAAATTCAAAGCTTTACCCTATCCTTCAACTTAAGGGACCAGGATTCTTAGAGTGTAATGCATAGAAAATCTGTTTTAGATAGAAAATAACTTCAGACTCTGTTAAACAGTTTTCAAATAGGTATTTTTTGTGTTTTTATCCTGTCCACACCATTAAGGGGGTAATAAGAAACTGGGACAATCCTTTAAAAAGCGGCGAATGTCGACATACAGAGGGTTGACAACAGTTAGTTATTATCGATCAAGGTGTCCCTACTTTTTACCCAAATGCCAAAGAGGCAATTCTAAAGATACGTTCTCAGGAATCCAATTGTCTTTTGCCAAGCATCAGTTGTCTCTTTTGGAGCATAATTGTCGCCTGATGGATTTGCAAATGCATGTCCTACACCCTCATATAGGTAAATCTCATTTGTAACGTCTGACGCATTTAATGCAGATGCAAATTGCTTTACTGATTCAACTGGAATCGATTGGTCTTGGTCACCAAAAATACCAAGTATTGGCCAGTCAATGCTAGAAAGAGAAGCGGTATCTATTACAGGGCGTCCGTAATAAATCACAGTAGCGGCAAGCGGATTCTCTGAGCTGTTTAGTGCAAGCTGTAGAGACCAATCCCCACCAAAGCACCATCCTAGAGAAGCTATTCTACTGCCATCTACCATTTCAAGTGATTTGACATAACTTACTGCAGACTGCAAGTTGTCAATTGCAGAGTCAGGATCATTTCTAACAGAAGATGCCAACTCCATCGCGCGGTTAGAGTCAGTCGTAACCTCACCTCTATACAAGTCAACTGCCAGTACAACGTACCCTTCCTTGGCTAAAATGTTAGCTTGGTTTTTGATATGTTCATTTAGCCCCCACCATTCGTGAACCATAATTACTGCAGGCATTAGCTGTTGTTGTTGAGTATTGTTTGCAAGCTCAGGGTAGACAAGATATCCTGTTGTATTGTTGTCGTCATAATAGCTGACTGAACTGTTGTGCAGACTTGTTACCGCTTCTTGAGTATTATTGTTATTGCTGTAGATATTGTAGCTATAAGTTACAGTATTATTACTAAGATTATTATTATTACTTTTTCCATCTTCTTGTATCGGAGTATCTGTTTGCGCAAAAGCTGATTCGAAATTTATAGACAGCAAGAGAGATGGTGCCGCCATCCCCAACACAAAAAAGGCAATTAACGATATAGTCAGGGATGCAGAAATACCAATCTTCATGAACCAACCGAGTAAAAATATGTTTAAACGCTTTTCGCTTCATGTTAGTGAATAATATTGTAGTTATGAGTTTTAGTCAAACGCAAAGTGATAAACACATACTCCAGATAAATCTAGATGATGGTTGTTAATTATCAAATCTGCCACACCCAAGACGAACAAATATGAGCAGCCCTTCTGCCATAGAGGCTTCAGCGATATAAGCCACAACAACACAATATTATTATTCCAGGAGGGTTAGTGGGTTATGAACAAAACTTAACTTTTATTATGATTCTTCCTCTAACTGTTGGCTGCGCGAGCTTATCTCTTCAAAACAAGTACGACAAAGCATTGCGCTATTATATCGGTAGATCTTCTTTTTGTTATGATTTAAAAATGAAAATTTTGATAATTCTCTTAGACAATTGTCACAATATTTCTTCATTGTGATGGAAGGAGCACTTAAAATAATATTTAACTCATCTGGAGTTATGCTCCATATTCATAACTATGACTTATGATATATTAAAAATTTCTAGATGATTTTTTAATCAACGGAACGAAAGACTTCAATAGAATAGATTCTATAATCGGCAAGAGAAGCAAGACCTCGTAAAGACGATTGGTAGATAGATCATAATTGAGAACAAGATATTATCTATCACTAAGGTATGAGAGAATTTCTTTTATTTGAGTATTCCAATATCTAACCACCAGCTACTGCCACTTTGCCTTTGTCTTCAATTCTTACTTTTTTACCAAGTATATAGAAGCAGTGTGGTGGCATTGTTGTAACGGATTTGGTAATTATCATGCTTGTTGCTGGTACAATGATTGTCATTGCTTTCAAGCTAATCATCCAATAGTTAAGAGTATATTCCTGGTTATGTTGATCATAAATCTTGTTCTGAAATCACTAAATATTATTTCAGGCGGCAGTATTATGATACACCATGAACCTAGACAATCTAGCCGGCATGTTCTCTCAAAGAAGTGGAGTGCAACAATCGCTGTCAAGCACAAATGCCAAATAATGTAATTGTACTCATTAGAGGTTCTTGCATAGATGATAGTGTGCTCGCATTTTGCTACTCCGTATATTGGAGTTATGCTAGTTGTTCTAAGCGCTGAAGCATAAAATACACGTCAGCAGTCTCTATGTCATTATAAGATTCTTTATGCAAAGGTCTCTGGTGAAATCAGTGTCGCTTTTTCAACCATCTTGTGTCCGCTTAAACTCTTATGATCGTCAACATCACTGTGGAAAACAAATACCT
>JBKPPX010000368.1:0-3948 GCA_046733815.1 Thermoproteota archaeon
AAAATCAATTTTTATATGAATAAATATTTATTATCTTTTAATTGCTCAATTTTTTTGAGTCTTATTCATTAGCAGTTGCATGATTTTATTATGCTGAGATAATAACAAAGCCATAATCAACGGTTTACTTGGAAATGCTTCACATTGTGAGTTAATAATAACCATAGAATATCTATAATAGCCATTTAACATATCTTTAAATTCCTTCTTGTCTTTTTCTGTATTCAATCTACTATCTGCAGAACCTTGCCATGATTCGATTTGTTTAACTAAAATATCTTCTTCTGAATATAAGCTCATGATTTAACATAATTAGCAGTTCTTTTTAAGATTTGAATATCCTTATAGAGAGGGTGGGTGGGGTGGCGGTATATTAAAAAGGCTACATATTAAGCAAGAGATTTTATTATACTGATTAAATGCCAAGTACATGATAAAGGCAACTAACATAACAACTCAATCCTTCTATATGCGAGGAAGATAAATTCCATCGAACCATAATTATATAAAGAATAAGTATCGATTTGTAAGTTATAATAGGTAAATTATCATAAAAGTTGTGCTACTATTCTGTGCAGCTAATAAATGATCTCACAACTTCAGTCCATCCATCTGCGATATTTTTTTGATTATATCCACCTCCACCTAATGCTATTATTCTTCCATCACAGTGCTTATGTGAGAGCTGATGTAATTTGTCCGCTGCATATCTATGTGCTTTAGATGTATATTTCAAATGTGTTAATGGATCACCATCTATGCAATCGGCACCACATTGTAGAATAATCAACTGAGGCTTTGCAGTATTATCAATAAATTCTTCGACTCTATTGAATGCAGCAATAAATTCATTATCACCTGAATTGAGATTCAGTGGTATATTTATTTTGGTACCTTTAGCATTACCTATTCCTATTTCTGATTCATTACCAGTACCAGGATACAGATAACGACCATCCTCATGTATATCTGCAATAAAGAGCATAGGATCGTCTTCGAATTCATAATAAACTCCATCACCGTGATGTGCATCTATATCTACATATACTATTCTGTCTAGAGCATATTTCTTTCGTGCCATTATGCTTACAACACCTATATCATTAAAGACACAAAATCCTCCTGCAGATCCTCTTCTTGCATGATGAAGTCCTCCAATGGGATTAAATGCATGCAATATTCCATCTGTTTTTTTCATTACTAAATCCAACGCTTTTAGGCTTGTGCCAACTATGTAGGAAGAAGCCTCGAAAACACCTTTAAATGCAGGTGTATCGCCAAGATCGAGAAGACCCGTTCCATGTTTTGAAGCTTTCTTGATAAATTCAACATAATCTTTATCATGGAATTCAAGTAGAGTTTCTTCTTCTTTGACTGTAACTGGTTTTTCTATTCGAATTTGAGTAGATTTATCAAGATTTAAGGCAGTAAACTTTGACCAGAACGCATAGATTCTATCTGAATTAAATGGATGTGATTTACCAAAACCATATTTGGCAAGTTCTTCTCCAAAAAATACAACAGTGCTACACATATGCTTTGCACTAGTAATAAAGCAATATAAAGAAAATAAGCATTGTTAATACATATGTGACTTTAATATTTTCTATTTCCATTCATAGACTTTTTGAATAATATTGCCTGAGTTATCATCAACTTCAGTTTCAAAAACTCCAACTATATTGTTAAAGAAAGAGAATTTAGTATCGGAAGAAGAAGATTGGTAGAATGTTGAACCTCTCCAAACTATTTGTTTATGAGGATGATGTTGTTGTTGTCCATTTGAATATTTTCCCACTTCATATTCTGTTAATTTAACAGAAGCAGCTGTTTCATTACCAGAATCTTTAGCTGTAATTACTTCTTGTCCTTCAACATATAATGTCCCATCTGGACTTCGAATATTCCAATAAGTAATAGTAATATTGACATATCCAACATCTTTTAATTTTCCACTAGCGATGACAGTTGCTTCAATTTTAGATTTTGCAGTATCTAATACTCTAATGCTTGTAACCTTGCCTGTATGTTGATATATCAAATCTCCTAACATAATTGATCATCATCATCTAAACAAGATACATGGAAGAAGGACTAACCTTTAAGAGATTTCATTATCTTCAGAAAGATTAGTTTAGTGTAGAATTATCTTGTATCATATATCTTATTTTTAAACATCTGTAATAGTTTCTAATTGTATATTTCAGTATAATATCTCCATACTCTATGTTGCATATTTTTCATACTAACTATGGCATCCGTAGTCAGCGCGCACACACCCACATCTAATCTGTAGTATATGCTTAAAGTAATCTATAACTGAATTGTGCTATATAGCTTAAGAATTTATAAATTTTTTTCGTAATGCTAAAGCAATAATTGAAGTTCCAATAAAAGTAGCAGTCCAATAAAGCCACAAGTCATTTACCATTCCAGAGAGCAAAGCAGGAGCTAAAGAACGGGCCGGATTCATAGAAGCACCAGATATAAATGCCAGAAAGAATATATCTAAACCAACCATACCTCCTATAACAATCGCTCCAAAACCTTTCAATCCTTTTGTATAAACTACTATCAGAATAGTCGTCATAAGAAGAGCAGATGCTAAAACTTCAACTCCAAATATTATTGGTAATGGAAAAGCATAGTTTGGAGCATTTGCACCCAGATTAGCTTGAGTTCCAATAAAATATTTTACAAACAGACTTCCTAATAAAGCTCCAAGTATCTCAGCAGCAAAGTAGTATGCTAATTGTATCTTTGTTATTATATGCCTTGTTATAAAAAAGCCTACTGTAACTGCAGGATTAAAGTGTGCCATTGAGATTTTTCCAAACAAGTATACACCTATTGCCACTCCGACAAAAGGAGCATAGGCAATAAATGGAATTCCCAATAGACCATTTGTCTTAGCATCTATTACTACAGAACCAGTAGCAAGTACAACTACTATGAAGGTACCAATGAATTCTGCTATAAACTTCTTTTGATTCTCAGTTAAATTCTTTGATATCTTGCTTATTAAGCTCTGCTGCAAGTTCCCTTACTCTTCTCTCTATATTATCTCTGATTTCTCTAACTTTCTCTATTGGTTTACCTTTAGGATCTTCTATGCCCCAGTATATCACGTTGTGTATATACAAAGTAGGGCAGAAATTATTGTCCATGCATCCCATGTTCACTACTGTATTAGCATTTTTTATCATATCCTCTGTCAAATCCTTTGATCTCTGATTGCTAATATCTATATTAACTTCTTTCATAACTTGTAGTGCTAATGGATTAATTTCTGAAATAGGCTTAGTTCCTGCACTTATGGTTGCATATCCCTTAGGTGCATATCTTCTAAAGAAGCCTTCTGCCATTTGGCTCCGGCCTGCGTTTTCTACACAAACAAATAGAATGATTTTATCTAATTCTTGTTCTTTTGTTTTTGATTTACCAAATGAAAATTTCATATCTTGTTTAGTGTCTCCCTCTCTCTTGTTTTACTACTTACTTTATTCTTTGACTGCCTTGATAACTAGACTACTAATCTTTCTATCATTAACATGGTCTGCTTCTATGTAGAGTTTGTCATCCAATACTTCAATATTTGTAAATCCTGCTTTTCTGATACTATTGAGATAGTTCTCTTTTGTTAATGCGCCATCTACACAACTACACCATTTTTCAGAATCAATTGAGTCCGACTGCACTTCATTATCTGTAACTAAATCAGAAATTACCATTCTTCCTTGACCATGTTTTAAAATTCGATAAACCTCCTTGAACGTGCTTACTTTATCTATGGTCAAATTGATAACACAATTACTGATAACTACATCTGCAGCGTTATCATCAATAGGAATTCTTCTTTCAATATCACCTTTTCTAAATTCTACATTTGTATAGCCATTATCTTTTGCATTCCTTCTAGCTTTCTCCAACATCTCATCAGTCATATCA
>JBKPPX010000369.1:0-7403 GCA_046733815.1 Thermoproteota archaeon
TCTAACCTTCCCCAATCTGAAGGATATTGGAGTCTTATTCCAAAGGTAGGATTATCATAAATTACCATCTTGTTGTTTGTTTGTGCTATTGTTGTTGTTAGTTGTTGGTTTGTAAATGAGATTAACAGTAATGAAGTTATCATGATTATTAGCAAACTAAATAAAAGACGAACTTTTGACAACTTGTCTCCCTATTACAATATTAGTTTAAGGCCTATCTTAAGGTTTCAGATATATTACTAGATATTTATGTAAAGATAAAAGACAACTATACTCAGAAAGTTCTATAAGGTATTTATAAATGATGAAGTATAAAAATGGAAATTAGTGTATTCTAACATATTTGAAAGAACAAGAACATATGCCAGTCATACAATGGGAAATATCAAATAGCAAACATATCATCAAATATCTTTCTGTATGATTTGTCAAAGAAATTTCAAAATGACTTCCATTCCTTTTGCTCAGTTAGGTTGGCTATTCGGAGTGATGAAATTGTTCTGTCCATCTTGTTCTTCTTCTTCTCCCTTCCTCATCGTAATACTTCCTTTGTTTTTTACTAAGTGATGAACCGTTGCTAGGTATTAAGAGAGGCAGAGAGTTGGGTTTATAAGAGTCTTGTATCTGGGCTGCAAGAATATTATAATTATAACAATTATAATAATAATAGAAGATTGAGGATTAATTAACATTACAACATTCTTCTTTGTTTTCACATCTACAATAATCAGGCTCTTTTAAGCATAATGGACATATGGTAGCGCCACATCCTACACAGGTATTGTTATATTTATTACATCCCCAGTGATTACATTTATTATTAGTATTAATAAAAGGTTCCCTCCTCTATCTCTATATGTATGATACCCCTCAATCTATTTTTGTATTACATTTGAAATATACGACTTTAAGAAAAAAATTATCTGCATAACCCTAACAGAAGAAAAAGCAAACAGGATTTAAATTCTTTCCATTCCATAAACCTTAAAGCTTTTGCGAAATTACACGATATTCAAAAACAAATAAACATTAAACAAAAAAGACAATAATAAATTTTTTTTATTCTCAATTTGGTGTTTCTTCTTGTTCACTTTCACAAATTCTACCATTGGCAGCAGAGCTTCAGTATACCTTCCTTCCCTAGTATAGTTCAATTGATATTGGTCTCTTTCTCCAATAACTGGGTGAGGCTGCTGTCGTTAATGACGATATTAATATAAATGACCTTTAAAAGAATAGATAGAGGTTCTAATATAAGAACTATAAGATGATATCATCTAATAAAAGAATAGTTATACTTGGAGCAGGCTACGCTGGCATATTTTTAGCTACCAATATTGCTCGATATATCAATGAGAAAGCAGGAGAGGTAATACTTGTTGATAGAAATCATTATCATCAATTGCTTCAAGAGATTCATTTAGTAGCTGCTGGCTTTAGAACAGCAAATGAAGTAAAAATACCAATCTTAACGTTAATAGATGGAATGAATATAAAATTCATTCAATCTACTATAAAACAAATAAGACCAGATAAAAATTTAGTTGTTTTAGAATCGACCGAAATTAAATATGATATTCTTATAATATGCCTGGGTGCTTCTACAAAGTATTTTAAAATTAGAGGAGCTGAAGAAAATAGTTTACCATTACGATCTATTTCCGATGCATCGATGATCTATGATAAGGTAAGCGCACTTGTCAAATCAAACAATAAGCAAAATATCGTAATAGTGGGAGGAGGGGCCACAGGTGTGAGCCTTGCAGGAGCACTATCAGATTTTATAAAGGACAATAAAAAAACAGACAATGTTTCTATAACAATTATAGAAGCACTGCCAACTATTCTTTCAGGATGGGATGAACGTTTGGTTATAAAAGTAAACGAAGTATTACATAGGAAAGGAATAAGAATAATGACTAGATCTCCAGTTACTAAAGTCGAAAATTGTGGCAGTAGCATTTATCTTAGTAATGATACTGCATCAAAGATTCAATCATCTCTTACTATTTGGACTGCAGGAGTTAAAGGGTATGATATAGCAATAGATCCGGAAGTTGAAAAAACTAATGATGGCAAAATAATTGTAAATGAATTCTGTCAGATTGACAGACATCCAAATATTTTTTCTATAGGCGATATAGCTGCAGTTAAAAATGAGAATGGAAAATTATATCCACCCTTAGCTCAGATTGCAATTAGAGAAGCAAAATATCTTTCAAAACTTATACCAAAATACTTCATTGACGGTATTGATGTAAGGGCTATGCCAAATGAAAAATTTGAATATAATATCAAGGTACAATTAATTTCTCTGGGAAATGATGATTATATTGCATTGTTTAACCATTATGTCATAAGCGGCAACCTTGCAAAGTTGGTGGAAGAATTTGTAAGAAGTACATATATAAAAACAATCAAGAGCGGTGGTGGAAGAGATATTATTGACACAAGCTTATATGAAGACAACATATTTGCTCAGCTAGTATCTGGAATAACCTTTGCACGTTTTACTTTTATGCAATGGCTAGAAAAAAAGATACAGAGTTAAGTCAAGACAAAGGAAAGAATACTTAACTATCTAGATCTGCGACTAGTAGTTAGATGAGGCCTTTGTCTTTAGCCTGCTCTGTTGCGGAAATATTGTTTTTATTTAGAACACATTTTCTCCATTTTATTTGAAAGGATTGACCTTTTCAAGCGTCTCTCCTATAATAGGTACCTTACTTAATGGACTCTCTTTACCAGCTTCGCTTCCCGTTGTTATTTTTGCTCCTGTAACATTGGCCCCTGTTATATCTGCTTGGTTTATCTCTGCATCTGAGATATTAGCTCCTGTTACTTTATTTCCTTCTATTTTACCACCTGTTACAGTACCTTTAGTCATGTTACCTCCTGTTATTTTCCCGGCAGATATCTGTCCACCATTTATTTGACCCACTGCTGAACTGGCATTACCACTTGATGATGATGTTGCTGGTTGTTGTGTAGTTGAATTTTGTACTTGCTTTGTTATATCTGCTCCAATTATCTCAGCTCCAGTTACATTAGCTCCTTTTATATCGGCCGCAGTTAATGTTTCATTGTTTACATTACCAGCTGTTACATTGCCTGCTTTTAACTCACCTTTTGCTATGTTACCTCCTGTTATTTGACCTGTTGTTGAACTGCCTTGCTGTTCCTGCTCCTGCGCTGCCGCCGAACCCACTATAGGCACAGAACAAAATAGTCCGATAGAAACTGCTAATACAATTACTACGTGCATTATTTTTTCCATAGTATTGAATCAAAGAGCAAAATAGCTTATAAAGTCATTGTTGCTAAAATATCTCCAATTTAAATTACACCTGAACGTAGTAGTAGCTGCTGACATCCGGACTCACTATGATCGATTCTCTGGTGAAAGGACACATTATGACCTTTTTTTAAAATATCTATCCATTTTAACTAATCATTTTGATATCTGTTATTTTCAGTCAATAGTATAGATGAAACCTAAAAAAATGATCTATAATTGAAATAAGTGATTACCTACATAAGCTGCTAAATGTCTATAATGAAAAGTACAAAAATATTAACAATTGTTGCTATTGCGGTAGTAATAGCGGCTGGAGCCATAACAGCTAATTCAATTGGTGTAACATCTGCTCAAGAACAAAAATTTATGGCAAAACTTTCAGGCCAAGACGAAGTACCACCTACAAATTCGCAGGCAACAGGTATGGCTGAATTTACACCAATGGGGACAGATAGTGTAATGTACAGTGTTAGTGCTACAAACATACAAGGTGCTACAGCTGGACATATCCATAGTGGTAAGCCAGGCGAAAATGGACCTATAGTAGTCACATTATTCAAATATGACTCTCCTATGAATCAAGTATCAGAAAATGGTTCAATTACAGCTGACAAACTTGAAGGACCAATGGCTGGCAAGCAATTATCCGACCTAACAACTGCAATGAGCAATGGAGAGACATACGTCAATATTCATACAGAACAAAATCCTAATGGTGAGATCCGTGGACAAGTAAGTGGCAGTGGAGGCGGGGGCAATAACCAATAACTTCATTTAAATTTTTTTTATGAATCAGCAAAGGTAATAGTTCCTCTGCAAATTATCCTTTATCATTAGCGATAATCGTACAACTATCTTTTTAATTAGATCTTAAATATATCTATGGAAAAATATACTTTCTGCTTTTCTATTTATTATACGGTAGTAAAAATACAAAAAAGAATATTATTTTGCTGAACACTTTTGGTCTGAATTGCTAGGCGGCAAAATAGAGTCAAACTTTCTCACAATCCTCCTCAAGAGAATAATCTTAAGTCTAGTATGGAAGATCGATTTTGATTATAATATCCTAAAACGGAGTTGGCCTTGGTATGTTTGAGAATTGCTGTCGATTAATATAATGACTATAAACTGTACGAATAACTAATGATAGTATCTTATATAACATATATATTTAAATCCTAAATAAAATGTTGAAGACTAATTCTCATTATGGGACAGAGAGGAAGAGAAACTAAAATATCAGAACAAGCTACCTGTAAAGTATGTGGATTGACAGCACGTACTAAAGATGAACTTGAAGTTCATATTCATCATGCACATGGATCTGCTAATTCAAACAAAGCTTCATCAGATCAAAAAATTGATCCATTTCCTTGAAGTATTGCTGTTATATTTTAGTGGATAGATCCCTAATTTAGCATATCACCTCTTGATTGTAATAGTCGCAAACATATTGAACTAATAAAAAACAAGTTGTGATGCGTGCTTCTATCCTTTTTCATTTGTAGGACAGTCACCATTTAACATCAAAATTTACAGTTCTGTCCTTGATATCTATACGGTATATTATTCTGCTTCTCACTGGAAAGAAGAAAGAAGATAATAAATGTCATTTGAAGAATTTGAAATCATATACAAGGGTACCAACTATTGGAAGAGTAGCTACAAGATAAACTCAATTGATTGATGAAAAGATCAATAATTATTTGCATATTTTCTAACATTATATACAGATCAGCAAAGAAAGAAGGTTCGAGTATAGAATAGATTGTCAAGCTTCTGCAACTACTTAACTAGTTCTTGATGGGAGTTTTTAATTATGATAGATACGTCATCAATAACATCTATAGTTTAGACCAATAAAATAAAAAGTAATTTGAAAAAAGAAGACAATCGTAATAATAATAAAAATCACTTTACAATCCTCTTTGATGGCAAGTCATTAGACGGCTGGAAGATGGCAGGCAAAGATAAATTCACGGTAATGAAAAATGAAAAAGCTCTTCTTTCTGATGGAGGCATGGGTCTTCTATGGTATACTAAAAAAAAATACAACGACTTTATACTGAGATTAGAATGGAGAGTATTGCATAAAGATGATAACTCGGGTGTCTTTGTACGATTTCCTGACCCAGGTAATGATCCACAGGTCGCAGTTAATGACGGTTATGAAATACAGATAGATGATTTAGGTAAACCAGACGGTGATGGAATTCACAAGACAGGAGCAATTTATAATTTTGCTGCTCCAAGCAAAATAGTTTCAAAACCTATAGGTCAATGGAACAATCTAGAGATTAAAGTAATAAAACAGAATTATATAGTTATTATAAATCATCAGAAAATAACAGAATTTATTGGTAATAGATCATTGGAGGGATATGTAGGTTTGCAGAATCATGATGCTAAATCAAAAGTATCATTTAGAAATATCAGGATAAAAGAGATAATATAACGAAAATATCAGGAAAGTACATGTATTTTATGAGAGAAGGAATTTTCATTATATATCAAAAGTATAAAATGAAAGAGTGGATGATAACAGTAGCATGGTAGACCGCTGCAGGTGTTGGGATAACTGTAGTGCAGATTATCGATTATCATATGACAGCTTTAATAATGTGTAATATTTGTAGAAGATTTATGCCCGCAGTATAAAATATCCATATTTATAATGAAAAACAAGATACAATGCAAACCAAATAAGAATATCTTAAAAAATAATGATTGCAGCACTAAAAAAATAGTCATATTATTTAGATTCCAACCAAATGTTATTGAGTATGGTATTAGGTCTTCAATGTTGTGCTACGCATTTAGAGGGAAAGATACTAAGCCATCCATAACCGGTCCACCGAATCTTATTGTGCCTTCATTACTACATTCAGCGGCGCCACTACATTTGTTCTCCTCATCTTGTTCAAAATCAAAATCACTATCCTGTGCACTTGCTTGTTGTATTGGTAATACAGCTGCTGCTGACAGCATTGATACTACTGCTGCTACTATTCCAACCATTAGTAAACGTGATTTGTAGTTCATTTATCTTCAAGAGAAAGTGTTGTACTGGTATTATATTTACTTTGAAAATTATTATGCTAGATTTGTCTAGTAGAGATATATTTAGTATGACAGTATCTAAAAATTAATCATTGCTAAGAAAGGTTATATAAATACAGAAATATTTAATTAATTAATTATTTACTAATAAATCAACTTTCTCACTACTGCGGGTCATAGAGATTGCTTCTTGTAATAGAAGAGAAATTATTACTATTATTGTTATTATTTGACTGTTGATTTGCTGTAGTATTAGTGACATTCACCTGAAAGACACGTATGAGATTTAAAACAGAAGTTATTATTCAATGAGAAGAGCTTTATTTATTCATTAATCACATTTGAACACATTCCAGTATATTCGCTTGAATTGTTAATTTTCACGTTACAAAATAAAAGTTACATCTGTTACAGTTCCATTATATGGTAATCATATATATTTTCCATTTCGTATAATGAGTAAAATTATCCCAATACCCCTTTGTAGACATACACTAACAACAAAGTGCGTTTGTTGATAGTATTTCATTACTGCCACTATGATCCCATTGATTCATATAGTCAATAACAGTCCAAGCTTCATTGCGACTTTGGATGATTTTCATTTCAATCAATATCGTGGGCATTAGCATTGAATACAAGTCTGGCGATATTGATACCCTAATTGGATCGAGCGCAGACGTAGCGGCCGCATGCATATGCGAAAAGTTTGGTCATCGTTTCAGATTTCACAAGGTTTAGGGTAGGATTTCCATTTATGTTAGTTACATTGGCTACTGGTCGTGTTATGCGTCAAGTGTTTACTATTTTACTACTTCCACATTGTATTATTATTATAATTACTTTATTGTTCTCATTTTTTTATTGTAATACAGATAGGACATAAGATGGCTTCATCTTCAATAATTTCGTAGATATTTTCATCTATGGAATTTAAAAATCCTATCAGATTACCACAATTATTACAATGAAACTCTGTCCAGCCCATATATTCATCTGATACTAGTGCTCCATAGTAGTTGGGATTTTCACATCCACAAAT
>JBKPPX010000370.1:0-3175 GCA_046733815.1 Thermoproteota archaeon
GAATACGCTTAATCTAGCTTACCCGAGACTATACTAGATAACTATTTGATTACTTCAATACATTCAAGTCATTAGTTGAACAGGCAGCAGCAGCAAATGCATTCAATGGCAGTAAGAAAATGAGGAGAGAAATTACTGACGAGGTAAAGTCAGAATAAAAGTGAGTTTCAAAGTCTCTATCCTAACTATATTCCAGTAGCAGTAATACCAAAAATGCTTGTTAATATGACTACAGATGATGGTGCAGGACAGATCCATATTATGAATATTGATATCTAACATTGCTACTAATAACAGGACTATACCGCTACAAAGATATCAAAATAACCATTGCATAATGATGACGATAACTAAACTAAGGAGCAGCATTAAAATGAACGGCATCGATAGTTTCGGACCAACAGCAGCTACTATAGGATGTGGCTTCCTTGTAGGTGTTTTAATTGATTATGCTTTGAAGAAGGTAATGAAATTAGTAGCTGTAATAGTTGGATTATTCTTAGCTGGATTGGCATACCTTCAGAGTCAACAGATAACTAAGATAAATTGGAATAAACTTCAAACAATATCGGAAGGTACTATTACAACACTTTCAAATCTAACTATACAAATTCCAAACCTCAGCAGTATCGCAGTAACGGCCATACTGCTATAACAGCCTCATTAGCAATGACTATCTTTTGGTACTCTATTAACTGGTAACATAGTATCTAGTGACAGAGTTTCTTAATTCTTATAATCAGTAATTTGTGATTATTTAACCGGTATTTCACAGTATGTATCTTCATACAAAATCATACTAGACAATCGATTGTCAGGAAATAATAATACATATGTATAAAAGATTAGAGCATATTTTTATGGGGGATAAGTTAGTAGTTATTTGTTACTATCCATTGCAAGAAGATATAGAAATTAAGGAATTTGAATGGTATTTACGTGATCATTTGTTTCGGCAATCGATTCAAGGAAGACAACAATTCAAAAAAGACTCACTTGCCCAGGAGATGACTAGTTTGTATTTGAGGTATAGAAATTCTACTCCGCAGCATATGAATGAAATGGTAAACACTGTAGTCGAAAAACTAATTTCACGTCAAGTACTACAAAAGGTGGAGAATTCTTTGGAGCTGATAAGCAGACTTTCGCGATTACAATGCTCTAAATGTTTTTACATTTCCTATCTGAGTAGTAGCAATGAACCAAGGAATTGCTTGAGGTGTTCATCTAGTGAATTACATGAATTTCCAAAGAAAAAATAAATATATCATCATATGAGATACATTTGTTATCTAATATCCCATCATAAAGCCTTGTGCTGTCTTAAGTTTTGTAGATCCTTTCATACACTGTTATCATTATAATATGACCGATTTATTTGGGTTGACAATAATCATGATAATTTCCACGCTGTCATTTTCTTACCAACGAAATTGTTTTTCTGACGTATGTTAGTAACCGGAAGTTGCTGATAAACATTAGCAGCAGAAGATGGTAGAATAACTTGATTATGAAGCTCTTGTTGCTGCTGAAGATTGTTTAGAGTTTTCTTTTGTTGAGTTGTTGTTCTTTGACTAAATGATATATTCGATTGTTAGGAAGTTGGCTTAGTAGACGATCTTTTGTAAGTCGTAATAGTTCTGATGGGCTTTTCTTTAATCAACCCAGCTTCATATTCTAATTCTGTTGGTGTAAGAAATGTATTATAGTCATTCTATCGATAGCTTTGTAGAGAGTACTTTTGATAGTTTCTTCTTTTGATGATGATAATTACGATATTATCTATTCCATAGCTAAACAATATCTTGAAGCTATAAGTCTCATGTAAACTAGGTTGATTTAGGTCTATACTCTTCTGCTGTCTCTACTGCATATATTTTACAATAAATGAAAACTTTCGTAGTCATATGCTATATTATGTAGAAAAGTGTGGAAATGCTGAGTGCTATAATTTAGTATATGCTATAATTATTATATTATTTTACCATTAAGCGTAGTTATCTGATCTAATCATATAGGCTTAATTTGAAAATGATATTAAGTATATAGTGAATATAAAGCTCATGGATAAAGAACAAAAGGCTAAACCCTATGCCAGAGATGCAGCACTAAATGAAGCCAATAATATGAGATTTGGAGAAGAAATAAGACCTAAAGCATATCCAGAAGTACAAGATAAAGCGCCCTCAAAGAGAGATAAAGATATTGTAGAGAAAGACAGAAATCTTGATTAAGATTATCTCTGAGTTATTATGTAGTCTGGAATTTCCCATTAATATTTTAATATTTATACCTTATTTTAAGCTTGCAAAATAGGGATTCAATCCTTCTTACATATCTTACGTTAAATTTTAAGAAAAATAATAACAATAAAGAATCATAACTTTTTTATACTAAGAAATAAATTACAGTTGCTGCTAATCTCTTTATATTTCATTTAGTTGCTCTTGATCATTATCATAAGATTTATGCTTGACGATTAAGATATCTCGATCCTTTTTGTTTCATCATATGCATTATCATTCCGATGGATTAATTTCTGTGTGTTATTGTAGGTGGTAACGGTAATGATGATTCCATAACATCTACCGCTGCTGCTAGAATACTATCTGTCAATTTTGTTATAAACTGATTGTAAAGCTTTTCATCCCCTTCTAATAACAAGCAATATAAATATCATTAATGATTGTTGCTGCTGTCCTGGCAACGTTAACGAAATATAGTTAAATCCGGAAAAAGCTCTATCAATATCATTATTATTTGAAATATCATTCAATACAAAATTACATATTCAGGGTCTCTTCTTAAGGATTCAATTACTAAGCCAGCAGCAAATTGTAAGAGTAGTTTACCATTTGTTAAAACACTTATCACATTTTCTTCAGCTGCCAGTTTAATTTTAGGTATCCTGCATTGTTGTTCTTAAATTGAGTTACAATAGCCTCGAGTCTTGCCTTTTCATTATAGAGATTTTCGGCATGCTTTCTTTTGCATTCACAAGAGAGAGAGAGAGAGAGAGAGAAAGACTTCAATAATTCATTGGTGCTTGCTATTTCTTCCTTCAATTTATGCAAATAGTTCTCGAATTGTTGTCTTGTGCGTTGCATCTTGTCTGCCACATCTTTGGCTTGTTTTAGAGCTGTCTCTTATACACATCTGACGCTGCCGACGACAG